>NZ_RAWN01000126.1:0-29527 GCF_003668895.1 Corallococcus sp. AB045 | reverse complement strand
CCACGGGCCTGCCCGCTGCCCCGGCCACCGCTCCTGCAGCCCGGGTGCCCACGACCCCGGCGCCCATTGGCGGTGGAGGGTTGCCCACGACCACGCCTCCGTCCCCGGCGGCCGCGGCGCGCAGCCCCGGCAAGGGTGACCCCTTCGCGGAGCCCGCGGAGCCCCGGCTGCCCATGGGCGGCTCGGCGGAGGACAAGCTGGAGTTCTTCCGGGGCATCCTGAAGCAGAAGACGGAGACCCTGGCCCGGGCGCGCGCGCTGTACGCCGAGCGCGAGGGCGAGGTCACCCAGCTCAAGGCCTCGCTGGAGAAGGCGCGCAGGGATGGCGGCGGGGGGGCTCCGGCGCCATCCGCGCAGGACGAGCAGCGGCTGAAGCTGGCCCAGGCGAAGGTCGCCTCGCTGGAGGCGGAGCTCGCCGCGTCGGAGGCGGACCGCAAGGACCTCACGCGCGCGCTGGCGGAGGTGGAGTCGGAGATCCCCCGGCTGACGGAGGAGCTCCACGCCGAGCGCGAGTCGCGCGGGTCGATGGCGGAGGAGCTGGTCGGCGCGAAGGAGGCGCTGGGGCTCGCGCAGGACCGCGTGGCGGAGCTGGCCTCCGGCAAGTCCGAGGCGCAGGGCGCGCTGGAGGCGGTCCAGGAGCAGTACCAGTCGGTGCTCGCGGACGTGGAGCGGCTGACCACCGAGCGCGACGCGCAGGCGCTCAACATCAGCCAGCTGGAGACGGCGCTCTCCGAGGCGAAGGGCGCCATGGGCGCCCTGGAGAGCGAGAGCGACTGGTCGCGCAGCTCGCTGGAGGAGGCGCACGCCCACGCGAAGGTGATGGAGGGCGAGCGGGACGCCGCGCGCCGGCAGCTCGCGGTGGTGGAGGACGGGCTCAAGACGCTCCAGACGCAGGTGACGGAGCTGGAGCGCGCGCTCGCGCTGAAGGACGCGGACGCGGTGGGCCTGCGCGCCGCGCTCACCGCGCGCACGGCGGAGGCCGCGGAGCTGCCCTCGCTCCGGAGTGCCCTGGAGGGCCGCGCCGCGGAGGCCGCCCGGGTCCAGGCGCGCGTGCGCGAGCTGGAGGCGGAGGTCGCCCAGGCGCGTGAAGCCGCGCGTGCCGAGGTGGAGGCCGCGGAGGTCCGTGCGCGCATGGCCGAGTCGGAGCTGGCCTCGCTGCGCGAGGTGCTGGAGGCCGCGGAGGTCGAACAGGTCTCGCTGCGCGACCGGATGGAGTCGGACGCGGCGGCGCTCGGCGAGGCGGTGCACGAGGCCGAGGTCCGGGTCCACGAGGCCGAGGCGAAGGTCGCGGCGTTGGAGGCCCAGCTGGCGGAGCTCACCGCCCAGTCCACGTCCGTGCAGGCCGAGCGTGAGGCGCACCAGCAGCAACTGGCCGCCGTGGAGCGCAAGCTCGCCACCACGCAGGCGGAGCGCGTGGGTTACTCCGCGCGCGTGTCCATGCTGGAGACGGCCGCGGGCCAGCGCGAGGCGGAAGTGCAGCGCCAGCAGGCCCTGGTCGCCAAGGCCCAGGAGGAGCTGTCGCTGGAGCGCGCCCGCCGTGAGGCGGTGGAAGCCGAGATCGCGGACGCCCGGGTGCAGGCCGCCGAAGCAGAGGGCCGCGCCGAGGCACTGAGCGCGGGGCATGACGGCCAGCGCGAGGAGCTGACCTCCCTCCACGAGCAGCTGGAGGCGGCCCGCGCGGAAGCGGACAAGGTGGACCGGCTCCAGCAGCGCGTGAAGATGGTGGAGGGCGCGCTGGAAGCCTCCGAGTCCAAGCGGCGCGTCGCCGAAGCGCAGGCGGCCCGCGTGAAGGACCTGGACGCGGCGAAGGCCGCGCTCGAAGCGAAGCTCACGTCGGAGCAGAGCGCCAAGGCGCTGCTGGAGGCGAAGCTCGCGCAGTCCGACGTCACGCTGCTGGAGGAGCAGGGCGTGAAGGCAGCGCTGGAGTCGCAACTCGAGGAGGCTCGCGCCGCGCTCGAAGCGGAGCAGGCGTCCCGTCAGGCGCTCGAAGCAAAGCTCGCGGAGGCGCCCGCTGCCAGCGCGGACGTGCCCGCGGACTGGGCGAGGGAGCGCGACCAGCTCAAGGCGGACGTGGCCTCCATGAAGCGCAAGCTGATGGCGGCCGAGGCAGCGCTCGAGTCGGCTGCCAGTGCCAAGGCGAAGGTGGCGCGACTGGAAGCGCAATTGAAGGCCCTGAAGTAGAGGTTGGACCTCCATGTCCTTCGCCGCGCCCACGGACCCATTGACGGGCATGCAGGCAGCCCGCTTCGGGCTGTACCTGCACTTCCCGTACTGCCTGGCCAAGTGCCCCTACTGCGACTTCGCGGTGGCGGTGGCGCGCCAGGTGCCAGAGGAGCGCTACGCGAACGCGGTGCTGGCGGAGCTGGACGCGCGCCTCGCCGCCGACCCGTCGCTGCGCACGAAGCCGCTGGAGTCCCTCTTCCTGGGCGGTGGCACGCCGTCCCTGTGGCACCCCCGCTACGTGGCGCGTGTGCTGGAGGGCATCGCCGCGCGCATGTCGCTCGCCCCCGGCCTGGAGGTCTCCCTGGAGGGCAACCCGGAGCGCGCGGACGCCGAGCGCTTCGCCGGCTACCGCGCCGCGGGCATCAACCGGCTGTCGCTGGGCGTGCAGTCCTTCCAGCCACAGACGCTGAAGGCGCTGGGCCGCGCGCACGACGCCGCCATGGTGGAGGGCGCGGTGGCGGCGGCGCGGAAGGCGGACTTCCCCGTGGTGGCGCTGGACTTCATCTACGGCGTGCACGGCCAGACGGTCGCGCAGGTGGAGGCGGACGCACGCCGCGCGGTGGCGCTGGCGCCCGAGCACCTGTCCACCTACGCGCTGACGGTGGAGCGCGAGGTGCTGGCGGAGTCCACGCCGCTGTCCAAGCAACTGGACCGCGGCGAGCTCTCCCTGCCGGAGGACGACGACGTGGTGGCCATGGCCCAGACGGTGCGCGACGTGTACGGCGCGCACGGCCTCACCCGCTATGAGGTGTCCAACCACGCGCGCCCCGGCTTCAGCTCCCGGCACAACGCGCTCTACTGGACCGGCGGCGAGTACCTGGCGCTGGGCGTGGGCGCCACCGGCATGCTGCTGTCTCCCTCGGCCCACCGCTACGTGAACCTCCGCAGCCCGGAGGCCTACCTGCGCACCGTGGAGGAGGGGAGACTCCCGGAGGCGAGCCGCGAGGAGCTGGGCCCCGAGGAGCTCTTCGCCGAGCGGCTGAGCATGGGCCTGCGTTTGGTATCGGGGGTGGACTGGGAGGCCGTCTGTGAGCGATACGGCCAGCCCGTGGAGCCCCGGCGCGCGGAGGTGGAGCGACTGGTGGCCCACGGCTTCGCCACGCGTCACGGCCGCAGGCTGGCCCTGACGGAGCGGGGGGCGGACGTGCACAGCGCCATCTGCGCGCGGCTGTTGTAGGCGGTTCCAGGAAGGACGATTCGACCGTGCTGACCAAGTGGTTGATGTGGATGGGCCTCACCATGCTGACGGGCAGCCCGCTCTTGTCCCTGGGGCTGCTGGTCGTGCTGCTGTTCGCGGCGGACCGGTTCACGTTGCAGGTGCTGCCCAGCCCCATGCGCGCCTTCAAGCGGTGGCAGCGCGCGGGGGACCTCGCGGGCACCATCCTCACCAACACCCACGACCGCCGCGCCCGCGCGGAGCTGGCCGACATCCGCGTGGGGCAGAAGCGCTACCAGGAGGCGGTGGACCTGCTGCGCCCCAACCTGGACGCGGGCGACGACGACGTGGACACCCTCTACCTCTTGGGCGTGGCCTATCTGGGCGCGGGCGACGCTCCCCGGGGCGAGCTGCTGCTCACCGAGGCCGAGCGCCTGGACGCCGACTACCGGCAGGGCGCCATCGACCTGGAGCGCGGCCGCTTCCGCCTCCAGCGCGGCGACTTCAAGGGCGCGCGCGAGGCCCTGGAGCGCTTCCTCCAGGTGCGTCAGGGCTCCGTGGAGGGGCGCGTGCTCCTGTCGCGCGCGCTGGACAAAGAGGGCCTGGACGTGGAGGCGCAGGAGGCCCGCGACGCAGCCTGGCGTGAGTACGCCGTCGCCCCGCGCTTCCAGAAGCGCCGCGACCGCTGGTGGGCATACCGGGCCCGGCCGTCCCGCCCGCTGACGTACGCCGCCGTGGCCCTGGTGTTCATGGGCGTGGGGGCGTACCTGACCCGCTACCTGCCCACGCACGACACCTACGGCCCCTACGGCGTCTACGAGGATGATCCCTACGCCGCGGACGACATGGGCGGCGACGACGCGGAGTAGTAGGCTTTCCGCGCATGTTCCCCCTGCCGTCCCAGGTGTTGCGCCAGCGCGAGGGCCTGCTGGCGGACACGCCCTTCCCGCTGCTCTTGCACGCGCTGATGGTGGAGGAGCGCACCTGCACGCTGGAGCTCAAGGTGCGCCAGCGCGAGAAGCGCATCACCTTCGAGGACGGAGCGCCGGTGGCGTGCAACTCCAACCTCCTGCACGAGACGCTGGGCAAGTACCTGGTGGAGAAGGGCCGCCTGACGGAAGGCGACTACCAGAAGTCCCTGGCGGAGAGTGTGTCCTCGGGCATGCAGCTGGGCGGGCTGCTCGTGCAGAAGGGCCTCATCAGCCCCTTCGACCTCTACAAGCAGCTCCAGGCGAACCTGGCGCACAAGCTGCTGGATTGCTTCCGCTGGACGGAGGCGAAGTACCGCCTCATCGCGGACGTGGAGAACCCGGACGCCACCGTGCGCGCCAACACCGCGCAGCTCATCCTCACTGGCGTCTCCACGCAGCTGCCCTTCGACACCGTCGCCACGCACTTCACCTTCACCGACGACCGCCGCTTCGGACAGATGCCCGGCGTGGAGTCCGCCCCCAAGCTGTCCTCCAAGGACGCGCGCCTGTTCCAGGCCCTGCGCCAGCGGCCCACCTTCAACGAGCTGCTGGAGCGCACCGGCTTCGACATGGACGCAGTGCTGCGCCGGCTCTACGCGCTGTGCCTGCTGGGCGTGGCGGGCTTCGCGGAGGACGTGGACGCGCGCACCGAGGAGCTGGCCAGCAAGGCCCCCGCCGCTCCCGTTTCCGCGCCGGAGCCCGTCCCCACGCCGGTGCCCGTGCCGGCCCAGGCCCCGTCCGGCACGCCCTTCGCGGACGAGGACGAGGCGGCGCGCAACGCGCTCGTGGGCGCGTTCCTCAACCACCGCAGCCTGGATCCGTTCGCGCTGCTGGACGTGCCGGAGGACGTGCAGCCGGTGGCGCTGCGCAAGGCGTTCCTCGCCGCCGCGGACCGCTTCTCCCCGCTGCGTTTCCACACCGCGGAGCTGAAGGAGAAGGCGGAAGGGATGCTCGCCGCGTACGCGCGGGCCTACGGCTTGCTGTCGGAGCCGGAGCAGAACGCGCTGTGGAAGAAGCGCCGGCAGGCGCACCGGGAGAAGGCCCGCAGCAACACCGGCCGGCCCTCCACCGCGGAGCAGTTCCGCATCCGCACGGACCTGCTGGACGCCACCGCCCAGTTCGACGAGGCCAAGCGGCGCCTGGAGGCGCGCAACTTCGCGGGCGCCTTCGAGTACTTCGAATACGCCTGCGACATCGACCCCCGGCCGCTGTACCAGGCCCACCGCGCCTGGGCGCGCTACCTCATGAAGCCGGAGGCGCACGGCCGGCTGGTGCTCCAGGAGCTCCAGGAGCTGACGCGCCAGGAGCCCGGCCTGGAAGAGGGCTGGGCCTTCCTGGGCGACGTGGCCCGGGGCGAGGGCCAGTGGGCGCTCGCGGAGGACGCCCTGCGCAAGGCCTTCAAGCTGAACCCCCAGCAGCGCCGCTACGTGGCGCTCATCCAGGAGATCGCCCGGCGGAAGTGAGCCCCGCCGGGCACCAGGCCCCCGGCGGCTACAGCCCGCGGAGGCTGGCGCGGTCGGCGGCGGACAGCCCCTCGCCGTTGGTCAGGTGGGTGACGGCCAACTGGATGGCCACGTCGTCCTCGCGCGTCAGCTGCTTGCCCGCCAGCAGCGAGTACAGCTCCTGGAAGCCCTCGTACCCGATGATGGGGCCCAGCGCGAAGTTGTCGCCGACGCCGCTGGTCTCCCGGTCCTGGTTGGCGCAGTACAGGAACAGGGGGACGAAGTAGCGCTCACCCGCCGGCACCTCGATGGTGGTCTGCTGCACCAGCAGGCCGTTCTGGATCTTCGTGCTCTCGGAAACGAGCATGAGGCCGGGGGGCAGCGTGACCGTGATGGGGCCGCCGGTGGTGTTGCGGAAGATGAGGCACAGGGTCACGGAGCCGCCGCCGCCCTTGGCGTCGTCCTTGTCCTTGTCGTCGCAGTCCAGCGGGTCCTCGGTGTAGAAGCTCTTCAACGGCGTCTCGAGCGTGATGCCCGCCGGCAGCGTGAAGGGCGCGCCCTCCGGCTTCGCCTTGGACGACCCCGTGCCCGGACCCGCGGACTTCGTGGTCGTGCCGCCGTCGGGACCGCCGCCGCCGTCCGGCTTGCCGTCCCCGTCATCCGAGCAGGCCGCCAGCAACGCCACCGCCAGCACCACGCCCATTCGCTTCGCCACGTGCCAGTTCATTGATTTCGCTCCCTGCGCTCAACGCGGATGGGCGTGCCAACCATGGCCAGCGCACAGCGTCAAGCACCCCGGGACCCGGCCGGCCCGATAATGTCCGCAAGCCCGGAGGCCGGGCCTGCATTCCCGGCCACTTGGCCGATTCCCGCTGAACCTACGGGCGGTATGGTAACGGCACAATGGGTCGGGAAGCCTCCCACCTTGGGGTATTTTCAGTACAGGGGCGAAGCATGAGGCGCGGCGGTGAATCAGGCCAGGTGGCGGTGGAGACGGCCATCGTCTTGCCCCTGTTCGTGTTCATGCTGCTGGGCATCCTCCAGCTGGGGTTGATGCACCAGGCCCGGCTCCTGACGAAGTACGCGGCCTACAAGGCCGTGCGCGCCGGCTCCATCCACAACGCGGACATCCCCACCATGGAGAAGGCCGCCCTGGCGGTGCTGCTGCCCATGGTGAGCACGGCCGCCAGCGGGGGCGCGGAGATCATCAAGCCCATCACCAGCGCCAGCGACTTCAAGTCCAAGTTCGAGGGCGGCGACATCGGCAAGAACCAGATGGGCGACGCCTCCGGCCTGAAGTTCGCGGAGGTCACCATCTGCAACCCCCTCAAGGGGGACCTGACCTCCGGCTCCCACGGCAACAAGGAGATGGACTTCGATGATCCGCGGGTCGCCTCCGGTGAAGGCGGCTGGGCGGACAGCCTGCGCACCAAGCTGAGCGTGCAGGTGACGTTCAACTACCGCCTGCCCATCCCGTTCGCGGACGTCGTCATCTACAACATCGCGCGCGGCCGCGACCTGCCGTACGTGCTGCGCCTGGGCAAGGACTCGGAGCGTGACGAGTTCATCGTCAAGAAGATGTCCAAGTACGACTCCGCCGCGGACAACAAGCTCTACATCCTGCCCATCCGCGCCACGTACATCATGCGGATGCACTCCAATCTCTATCTCACCCAGAAGGAACTTCCGGAGAGGAACGAATGCATCTTCCCGTTCGAACCGTGAGGTCCGCCTCCCGGCCCAAGCGCGGCCACCGGGGCCAGGCCCTGGTGCTCGCGTGTCTGTCGTTCCTCCTGCTCGCGCTGATGACGACGCTGAGCTTCAACCTGAGCCATGCCCTGCGGCAGAAGATGAGCCTGCAGCAGCACAGCGACGCGCTCGCGTACTCCATGGGCGTCGTGGAGGCGCGCGCGCTCAACTACTACGCGGCCAGCAACCGGGCCATCGCGTCCACCTACGTGGGCATGACGTCCGTGCACGGCTACATGGCCGCGGCCAGCGCCACCGGCGAGATGATGCGCGCCGGGCAGATGAGCTTCTTCATCATCGCCGCCCTGGAGGTGGCGCAGTGCCCGCCCTACAACTTCCAGCACTGCTTCGACGCGCTTGAAGCGGTGATGATCGCCATGGACTACAGCTCCAAGGCCAGCGAGTACGACCAGAAGGTCCAGGGCGTCGAGGGCTCCTTCAACAAGGTCATCGAGGAGCTGGACAACATGGCGAACAGGATCCATGGCTCCCAGCAGACGGTCCACCGGGCCACCAAGAACGCGCTGCGCGACGGCCAGTCCGCGGACCTGTCCCAGCTGACCGAGAAGAACGTCCCCGGCGCCAGCGAGCTGGAGTCCGGCGTGGGCGGGATGAACGCGGATGAGTTCGACTGCGCGGTGGACGGGATGAACTGCTCGCGCGCCGCCAACTCCAGCAACAAGTCCCGGGCGCAGGTGATGACGGAGATCGCCAACGCGTCCCGCCCCGGCTGGGCCGCCAACCGCAGCCTGCCGGTCATCATGAACGGGCTGCCCACCTACTACAAAAGGGAGTTCATCCAGGACCTGCTCAAGGACATCCCCGGCGAGGGCACCCACATGGCGGTGGGCCACAAGGGGACGGCGAAGGTCACCCAGACCAAGAGCAACATCCACGGCCCCGGCCAGGTCACCGGCAACGAGGGCAAGGTCGTGGTCGCGGACGAGCACGGCCGCCTCATCCAGCAGTGGCGCCACGGCTTCGGCACCGGCGGCTACGAGGCCCTGGTGGCGAGCAGTGAGAACGGCGGCAGCCACGAGCCCTCCGGCGCGCACAGCGACCAGCACGACAAGTTCAAGGGCATCAACACCAAGGACTTGATGGGCTGCTCGAGCAACGGCAACTGCTTCATGAAGTTCCGCGCCAGCGACGACCCCGCCCGCGACTGGGGCCAGCCGCGCGTCTACAGCTACGTCACCAAGCAGTTCTTCGTGGGAGGCGGGGCCCAGGCGCCCTGGGAGCTCAACTCCAGCGGCAGCTTCACGCTCACGCACGGCGCCCAGGGTGACGGGCAGCTGCGGCTTGCTCCCGGTGAGGGCGCGGCGCTCTCCAAGGCGCTCGTCTACTACCACCGCCTGGGGCCCAACGGCTGGAAGGAGGCCCCGGGCCTCTTCAACCCCTACTGGCGCGTGAAGCTGCACCCGTTCTCCGCCCAGGAGGCCGCGCAGGTGCTGAACCGGGCGGGCAACTCGGACGCCGCCCAGCTCGCGAACGCCAAGGACCTGGCCCTATGAGCCCCTTCCTCGAGTCGCGCCGCGCGCGCCGGGGCGCCGCTTCCGTGGAGATGGCGCTCTCCATGGTCGCGCTCATCCCCATCTTCATGTACGCGCTCTTCCTGGACGACCTCCTGCGCTACTCGCTGGACAACCAGGAGGCCGCGGTGACGACCATCTGGGACTTCACCACGCAGGACTACACGAAGGGCCTCAAGCAGAGCGGTGGCGGTGGCAAGGGCCCCCAGGGTGGCAGCTCCAACGTGCAGCACAACGCCCGCCTCACGTACTGCGACCACGAGTCCGGCATCGACCGGCCGGATGCCATGTCCGGCAGCAACTACGCGGACTGCGAGGACACGGACCACCACCTGGCGGTCGTCGCGCACGTCTGCTGGATGAACGACAACGCCCAGCAGGTGACGTGCAGTGCTCCGGACACGGGCGCCGCGAGCCTGGGCGGCCTCTCTGACGACTACCAGGGCGAGTTCACCAACGGCGGCCTCATCTTCTGCGAGGCCCGCGCCGTGGTGGAGAACTACCTCTTGCCCGAGCAGTTCCTGCCGGAGTTCAGCAAGGTGAAGTTGACCAAGGAGAACTGGAAGGACAAGGGCGTGGAGAACGTCCACAGCAACGCGGAGGAGGGTACCAAGGCCAACGCCTACTTCCTCAAGAAGGAGACCATGGGGATCCTCACCGACACCTGGGCGCTGACCCAGGACGCGGACATCTCTCCTTCCGGCTCCAGCGGTGAGATGTACGACCGCATGAAGAACCAGTACACGAGCGTCATCACGTACAATGCCATGCGCACCCAGATGCAGGACTTCCGTCAGAAGATCACGGAGGACCTGCTGGACGGCACCATGCTGTACATGTTCGAGGACTCGCCTGACGACCCGTACATCTCCATCCACCCGCACCTGGCCAACATGCAGACCCCGGCCAACACCGTGGACCAGGAGGGGAACACCCGCTACTTCAACCAGGAGTGGCGCGACTGGGACCAGGACAAGAACCAGAACACGTACAAGCACGGCGAGCGCGGTGACTGGTACATGGGCTGTAAGGACGCGGAGTCGTGCTGAAGTCGCTGGCCACGCACCCCGCCTTCCGCACCGCCGCGGTGCTGGTGTCGGTGTCGGTGGCGGGCATGCTCATCGGGATGGGCTGGGAGGAGGCGCGCTACGGCGGCACCCGCACGGAGCTGGAGCGGGCGGAGGCCTCCGCGGATGAGCTGGACCGGGAGACGCCGCGGGGCTCGGGGCGCTCGAAGCAGGACGAAGCCATCCTGGCGCGCACGCTGTCGTACTTCCCGCCCTATCCCAACGGTGGACGTCCGGAGGCGCTGGCCGCGGACTACCTGGGCCCGGGCACGCCCATCGCCGTGTCGTGGTTCGCCACGAAGGACTCGTCGGATCAGGTGCTGCAGCACTACCGCCAGTTCCTGCTCGACGAGGGCCTGCCCGTGGTGGGCCTGCGCTTCAACGACAACGCCGGCTACGTGGGCTACTGGGTCCCGAAGGACGACGAGGTCCGGTTGATGTCCACGCTGCGCCAGGGGGATGAGACCCTCGTCTTTGTCTCCTCCGCGCGCATGCGCAACTACCTGGAGCGCGCCGGCAACCGCATCCCCCCGGGCGTGCCGGTCCCCAGGGGCCTGCAGGACGCGGCGTCCCTGTCCCTCAAGATGGAGGGCGCCACGAACGTCACCGTGACGGGCCGGCTGCCCGACACCGCGCTCCCCGACGCGGAGCAGGCCTACCAGGCCCTCCTGCGCGACCAGGGGTGGAGCGTGTCCGAGGCCCGCCCGGCGGGCTTCCAGGAAACCGAGCTGACCCTGACGCGCGAAGGCCTGCGCGGACAGGCCACTTTGCGGCAACCTGCCGCGCAGCGCGGCGTGGAGTTCCACCTGTCGCTGATGCGAGCCCAGGGCGCGCCATGAACGCGGAGAGCGGACGATGAACCTTTCGACGAAGCGGATGTGGGTCCTGTCGCTGGGCGTGGGCGCGCTGCTGTGGGGAGGCCAGGCCTTCGCCGGCGTCAGCTGCGAGCGCCGCTGCGCGGAGGACAAGATGAAGTTCGAGAAGGTGTGCAAGGAGAAGGCGAAGAACGCCCAGCCCTACTGCACGAAGGTCGCCGGCCAGGCCAAGGACAAGTGCGTGAACAAGTGCCGCACGGGCAAGAGCGGCGGCACGACGATGGAGGCGCCCGGTGAAGAACACGCGCACTAGCCTGAAGCAGGCACTCCAGCGCGGGCAGGCCATGTCGGAGTACGGCGTCATCACGGCGGCGTTCTTCGGCTTCACCGTGCTGAGCTGGCCGTTCCTCATCCAGCTGCTGCGGGCCCTCAACACCTACTTCCAGTCCATCTACTACATCATCCAGTCGCCCATCCCCTGACGTCGGGGACGGGCGGCCGGAAGCGGGTGAGGCGGCCTACGGCTTCACGGTGGTGACGAACACCGCCTTGCCGCCCTCCACCTTCATCACCACGGCCTGCTTCACCGCGTCGCGGTTGGCGTCCAGGTTGATGGTGCCCGCCACGCCCGGGAAGTCCTTCGTGGCCGCGATGGCGTCTCGCAGCGCGGGGCCCGAAGTGTCCGGAGCGCGCTTCATCGCATCCACCAGCAGGCGCGCGGCGTCGTACGCCAGCACCGCCACGCTGTCCGGCACCGCGCCGTAGGCGGCCTTGTACTTCGTGAGGAAGTTCTGCACGACGGGGTCCGGGTTGTCCGGCGAGTAGTGGTTGGAGAAGTAGCTGCCCTCCAGCGCGGAGCCGCCCAGTTCGTACAGCTTGTCGGAGTCCCAGCCGTCACCGCCCAGCAGCGGCACGCGCAGGCCCACCTCGCGCGCCTGCCTCGCGATGATGCCCACGTCCGTGTAGTAGCCCGGGACGAACACCGCCTCCGGCTTCAGGTTCTTGATGGAAGTGAGCTGCGCGCGGAAGTCCGTGTCGCCTTTGGAGTAGCTCTCGTTGCCGACGATGGTGCCGCCGAACTCCTTGAACTTCTGGTTGAAGACCTCCGCCAGCCCCACGGAGAAGGCGCTCTTGTTGTCGGTGAGCACCGCGACCTTGTTGAGCCTGAGGTTCTCCCGCGCGAACTTCGCCATCACCAGGCCCTGGAACGGGTCGATGAAGCAGACGCGGAAGATGTAGTCGCCCTTCTTTGTCACCTCCGGGCTGGTGGAGGTGGGCGTAATCATGGGCACCTTCCCCGTCTGCGCCTTGTCCGCCATGGCCATGGACACGGACGACGCGGCTTCGCCCAGCAGCGCCACCACCTTGTCCTGCGCGATGAGCCGCGTGGCGGCCTGGGCGCCTTCCTCCGGCCGGCCCTGGCTGTCGTAGACGCGCACCACCAGCTTCTGGCCGCGCACACCGCCCGCGGCGTTGGCCTCCTGCAGCGCCAGGTCGATGCCGTTGCGCGCGGAGATGCCGAAGGTGGCCTCGGAGCCGGTGAGGCTGCCCACCTCGCCAATGAGGATGCTGCCCGCCGGCGGAGGCCCCGGAGGTGCGGCGGTGGCGCCACCCTCTTGCGTGGCGGGCGCGGGCGCGGGGGCCGGGGCGGACTTCTTCTCACAACCCACCAGGGCCAGGGCCAGCGCGGTGAGCAGGAGGGGGAGGGGACGGCGCATCGGTGGGCTCCTCGGTGGGGCGCCTTGGGGGGAGACGGACTCAAAAAAACGGATGGCTCCACCCTAGCTTGCCCGGTGGAGTGCGGCGAACCCGCACCCGACGTGACGGGCAGGGAAGCGCTCTGGATTTGAATGTGGACTGAACAGGTCCACATTACATAAGAGGCCGTCGCGGGCATCGGGCTCGCGGACAGCCACAGGAGACACCCCCACATGCTCCGGATGAGCAAGATGACCGACTACGGCATCGTGCTGATGACCGAGCTGGCGCGCGCGGACGGGGAAACCCGCACCACGCGAGAGCTGGCGGCGCGCACGCATGTCGCCCTTCCGTCCGCGAGCAAGGTCCTGAAGGGCCTGTTGCAAGCAGGGCTGGTGGTGTCGCACCGGGGCGCGAGCGGCGGCTACGGCCTGGCGCGTCCGGCGGAGGCCATCTCGCTGGCGGAGCTGGTGTCCGCGCTGGAGGGGCCGGTGTCCCTCACGGAGTGTGGCCAGCACCAGGGCAAGCCGGCCGGGCCCTGTGAGCTGGAGTCCGTCTGCCAGGTGCGGGGCCACTGGCGCCTCATCAATCAAGCCATCCAGGAAGCGCTGGGGAAGCTGACGCTCGCGGACCTGCGCGCGCCCGCGCCCCGCATGCCGGAGCGGCTGGTGGGCCTGGGCCTGCCGGCGTCCGTCAGCGCGCCTGCTTCCGTCACGGGAGTCCGCTCATGAGCACCACCGAAACCATCCAGGAGCTCACCCGCAAGGGCTACCAGGCGGGCTTCGTCACCCAGGTGGAGGCGGACACGCTGCCGCCCGGCCTGGACGAGGACGTCATCCGCGTCCTGTCCGCGAAGAAGAACGAGCCGGCCTTCATGCTGGAGTGGCGCCTGAAGGCGTACCGCCACTGGCTCACGCTGAAGGAGCCCTCGTGGCAGGCGGTGAAGTACCACCCCATCGACTACCAGGCCATCCGCTACTACTCGGCGCCGAAGCAGAAGCCGAAGAAGGACAGCCTGTCGGAGGTCGACCCCGAAATCCTCCGCACCTACGAGAAGCTGGGCATCCCGCTGGAGGAGCAGAAGCGGCTGCAGAACGTCGCGGTGGATGCCGTCTTCGACTCCGTATCGGTGGCCACCACGTTCCGGGAGAAGCTCTACAAGGCGGGCGTCATCTTCTGCTCGTTCTCCGAAGCGGTGCGTGAGCACCCGGAGCTGGTGGAGCGCTACCTGGGCACGGTGGTGCCCTTCTCCGACAACTTCTTCGCGGCGCTCAACTCCGCGGTCTTCAGCGACGGTTCGTTCTGCTACGTGCCCAAGGGCGTGAAGTGCCCCATGGAGCTGTCCACGTACTTCCGCATCAACGCGGCGGACACGGGCCAGTTCGAGCGCACGCTGCTCATCGCGGATGAAGGCGCCTCCGTGAGCTACCTGGAGGGCTGCACCGCGCCCATGCGCGACACCAACCAGCTGCACGCGGCGGTGGTGGAGCTGGTGGCGCTGGACGGCGCGTCCATCAAGTACAGCACGGTGCAGAACTGGTACCCGGGCGACGCGGAAGGCAAGGGCGGCATCTACAACTTCGTCACCAAGCGCGGCATCGCGCACCAGCGCGCCAAGATTTCGTGGACCCAGGTGGAGACGGGTTCGGCGATTACGTGGAAGTACCCCAGCGTCATCCTCAAGGGGGATGACTCGGTGGGCGAGTTCTACTCGGTGGCGCTCACCAACCACCGGCAGCAGGCGGACACGGGCACGAAGATGGTGCACATCGGGAAGAACACCCGGTCCACCATCGTGTCCAAGGGCATCTCCGCGGGCCGCGGGCAGAACACGTACCGGGGCCTGGTGAAGATGCTCAAGAGCGCGGCGAACGCACGCAACTACACGCAGTGCGATTCGCTGCTGTTGGGTGACGAGTGCGGCGCCCACACGCTGCCGTACATCGAGGTGAAGAACGCGACCGCGCAGGTGGAGCACGAAGCGTCCACGTCGAAGATTGGCGAGGACCAGCTCTTCTACTGCCGGCAGCGCGGCATCTCGCAGGAGGACGCGGTGTCGATGATCGTGAACGGCTTCTGCCGTCAGGTCTTCAAGGAACTGCCCATGGAGTTCGCGGTGGAAGCGCAGAAGCTCTTGGGTGTGAGTCTGGAAGGGAGCGTCGGGTGATGGCGTCGTTGCTGAGCATCCAGGACCTGCACGCCCGCGTGGGCGGCAAGGACATCCTGAAGGGCATCAACCTGGAGGTGGGCGCCGGTGAGGTGCACGCCATCATGGGGCCCAACGGCTCCGGCAAGAGCACGCTCGCGAGCGTGCTGGCGGGGCGTGAGACGTACGAAGTGACGAAGGGCACCGTGCGCTTCGACGGCAAGGATTTGCTGGGGACTCCGCCGGAGGAGCGCGCGAAGGCGGGCGTGTTCCTCGGGTTCCAGTACCCGGTGGAGATTCCCGGCGTGGGCAACCTGCACTTCCTGCGCACGGCGCTCAACGCGCAGCGCCGCGCCAAGGGCGAGGAGGAGCTGGACGCGATGGACTTCCTCTCCCTGGCCAAGGAGAAGGCGAAGCTCGTGCAGATGGACGCGGCGTTCATGAGCCGCTCCGTGAACGAGGGCTTCTCCGGCGGAGAGAAGAAGCGCAACGAGATCTTCCAGATGGCGGTGCTCCAGCCCCGGCTGGCGCTGCTGGATGAAACGGACTCGGGCCTGGACATCGATGCGCTGCGCATCGTCGCGGGCGGAGTGAACGCGCTGCGCTCGAAGGACCGGGCGATAGTGATGATTACGCACTACCAGCGGCTCCTGGACTACATCGTGCCGGACCACGTGCACGTGATGGCCGCGGGCCGCATCGTGCGCTCGGGTGGACGCGAGCTGGCGCTGGAGCTGGAGGAGAAGGGCTACGGCTGGATTGGCGGGGAGGGCAGCGCGGCCAAGGCGAAGGAGGCGCGGCCATGAGCGCGTCCCACTACGTGGAGGTGGCTCGGGCCTTCCAGGCGCGCGGAGACGCCCCCGCATGGCTCCAGGCGCTGCGTGAAGAGGGCTTGAGCCAGTTCCAGGCGCGCGGCCTGCCCACGTCCAAGGACGAGGAGTGGAAGTACACGCCCGTGGCCACGCTGTCGTCGCACCCGTTCCAGCCCGTGCGGGATGTGTCCGCGGGCGAGGACGTGGCGCAGGCGGTGGCGCGGCTGGCGCTGCCCGGTCCCCGGCTCGTGTTCGTGGACGGGCGCTTCGTGCCGGCGCTGTCGGTGCTCGCCGGCCTGCCGCGCGGTGTGGTGCTCAAGCCGCTGTCGCAGGCGCTGCGCGAGGACGGAGCGCTGTTGCAGGAGACGCTGGGCCAGCGTGCTCGGCCGTCGGCGCATGCCTTCACGTCGCTCAACGCGGCGCTGCTGGAGGAGGGCGCGCTGCTCACGCTCGCGCCCCGGGCCCTGAGCGAGGTGCCGGTGCAACTGTTGTTCCTCGCGCGCGGCGGCGACGGGCCGGTGCTGGCCAGCCCGCGCATCGTCGTGGTGGCGGGCGAGGGCAGCGAGGCCACGCTGGTGGAGACGTACGCGGGCCTGGGCTCGGGCGCGACGTTCACCAACGCGGTGACGGAGGTGTCGCTGGGGGACAACGCCAGCCTGCGCCACTTCAAGCTCCAGGCGGAGGGGGACACCGCAGTGCACCTGGGCGGGCTGTATTCGCGGCAGGGGCGCGACAGCCGCTTCCAGTCGCACGCGTTCTCCTTTGGCGGGGCGCTGGCGCGCAATGAAGTGCACGCGGCCTTCGCGGGTGAGGGCGGCGAGTGCGTGCTCAACGGCCTGTTCGTGGGCCGGGGCACGCAGCACCTGGACAACCGCACGGACCTGGACCACGCGGTGCCGCACTGCTCCAGCCGCGAGCTCTACAAGGGCGTGCTGGACGACCGCGCGCGCGGCACCTTCCACGGGAAGATCCGCGTGCGCGAGGACGCGCAGAAGACGGACGCCAGCCAGCAGAGCCGCAACCTGCTGCTCTCCGAGGGCGCGCAGGTGGACGCCCGGCCGCAGCTGGAGATCTTCGCGGACGACGTGAAGTGCGCCCACGGCACGGCGGTGGGCCGGTTGGATGACAACGCGCTGTTCTACCTGCGCTCGCGCGGCATCCCGAAGGTGGATGCGGAGCGGATGCTGACGCAGGCCTTCGCCAGCGAGCTGGTGCGCGCGGTGCCGGAGGGTCCGGTGCGTGCGCGGGTGGAGGCGTTGCTCGCGGAGAAGCTGCCGGGGACGGCGGAGGTGATGGGATGAGCGGGCCTGGATTCGACCTTGCGCGGGTGCGCGCGGACTTCCCCATCCTCCGGCAGGAGGTGCGGGGCCGGCCGCTGGTGTACCTGGACAGCGCCGCCACGGGACAGAAGCCGCAGGCGATGCTGGACGCGCTGACGCGCTTCTACACGCACGACAACGCCAACGTGCACCGGGGCGTGCACATCCTCTCCGAGCGCGCCACGCAGGCCTTCGAGGACGCTCGCGAGACGGTGCGCCGCTTCATCCACGCGAAGGACGTGCGCGAGGTCATCTTCGTGCGCGGCACCACGGAGGCCATCAACCTGGTGGCCGCCACCTACGGCCGCAAGCACGTGGGCCCGGGGGACGAGGTGCTCATCTCCGCCATGGAGCACCACTCCAACATCGTGCCCTGGCAGATGGTGTGCGACGCGGCGGGCGCGAAGCTGCGCGTGATTCCCGTGGACGACCGTGGCGAGCTGCGCATGGACACCGTGGACGCGCTGCTCACGGAGAAGACGCGCCTGCTGGCGATTACGCACGTGTCCAACGCGCTGGGCTCCGTGAACCCCATCAAGGAGCTGGTGGCGAAGGCGCACGCCAGGAACATCCCGGTGCTGGTGGACGGGGCGCAGTCGGTGACGCACTTCCCGGTGGACGTGCAGGACCTGGGCTGTGACTTCTACGCCTTCAGCGGGCACAAGCTCTTCGGGCCCACGGGCATCGGCGTGCTGTACGGCAAGCTGGCCATGCTGGAGTCGCTGCCGCCGTACCAGGGCGGCGGGGACATGATCCTCTCCGTGACGATGGAGAAGACCGTCTACAACCGCGTGCCGCACCGCTTCGAGGCGGGCACGCCGGACATGGCGGGCGCGGTGGGGCTGGCCGCGGCCATCCGGTACCTGGAGGCCGTGGGCATGGAGAACGTGTCCCAGCACGACCAGTGGCTGCTCGCGTACGCGACGGACGCGCTCCAGTCGGTGCCGGGGCTCAAGCTGGTGGGCACGGCGCCGCACAAGACGGGCGTGCTGTCCTTCACGCTGGAGGACGTCCACCCGCACGACGTAGGCACCATCCTGGACCAGGAGGGCATCTGCATCCGCACCGGACACCACTGCGCCCAGCCGCTGATGCAGCGCTTCGGGGTGGCGGCCACGGCGAGAGCGTCGCTGGCGCTCTACAACACGCGTGAGGACGTGGACGCGCTGGTGAAGGGCCTGCACAAGGTGAAGGAGGTGTTCGCGTGAGCTCGGACCTCAAGGACCTGTACCAGGAGGTGGTGCTGGAGCACTCCAAGCGCCCGCGCAACTTCCGGGTGGTGGAGGGCGCCACCTGCGCGGCGGAGGGCTACAACCCGCTGTGCGGCGACCAGCTCTCCGTGACGCTCAAGCTGGAGGACGGCGTCATCCGCGACATCGGCTTCCAGGGCCAGGGGTGCGCCATCTCCAAGGCGTCCGCGTCGCTGATGACGGGCGCGGTGAAGGACAAGACGCGGGAAGAGGCGCAGGCCCTCTTCGAGCGCGTGCACACGCTGGTGACCGAAGGGCCGGACAAGGTGGACGTGGAGTCGCTGGGCAAGCTCGCGGTGCTGTCGGGCGTGAGCGAGTTCCCGGCCCGGGTGAAGTGCGCGAGCCTGGCGTGGCACACGCTGAACGCGGCGCTGGATGGCCGCTCCACGTCGGTGTCGACGGAGTAGGGAGGGGTCATGCGAGGCGCGATGACGGTCATCGAGCGCGACGTGGACGCGATGCTCATCCCCAGCGGGGACAAGGTGTTGCTGCCGGCGGGCTCGGAGTTGACGGTGGTGCAGACGCTGGGCGGCAACGTCACGGTGCAGGACCCGTACGGCCAGCTGTTCCGCATCGACGAGAAGAACGCGGACGTGCTGGGCGAGGAGTACGCCGCCAAGGCGAAGACGGCCGATGAGAGCGTCACGCTCGGTGAGTTTCACGAGGAGCAGGTCTGGGAGCAGCTGCGCACGGTCTACGACCCGGAGATCCCGGTGAACATCGTGGAGCTGGGGCTGGTGTACACGTGCAAGGCCACGCCGCTGGACGAGGGCGGTCAGCGCGTGGACATCGAGATGACGCTCACGGCGCCCGGCTGCGGCATGGGGCAGGTGCTGGTGGAGGACGTGCGCTCCAAGGTGTCCGCGCTGCCCGGCGTGAAGGAGGCGAACGTGGAGCTCGTCTGGGAGCCGCAGTGGGACCAGAGCCGCATGTCGGACGTGGCGCGGCTCCAGCTGGGCTGGATGTGAAATCGCCGGGAGGGTGCTCTAGCGTGCCCGCCCATGGTGACCATCCTGGGAGGACTCCTGTGGGTGCTCGCGGCCACGCCCGTCGCGAAGCCCCAGGGGGAGATGGACGCGGCCTTGAAGGCCGTGAAGACCGGTGACGCGAAGACGCGCAAGGACGCCTACGCCACGCTGTGGAAGCTGGGCGTGCGCGTGTCGATTCCGCGGGCCGCCCAAGGTGCTGAGTCCTCGGAGCCTTTCGCCTTGAAGGGGCCTGGGGGCCTCGCTTGTTCGCGCCCGCTCTGGACCCAACTTGTCCGGCGCATCGACGACGGCAATGGCGGAAGCACCGAACGGGAGGTCGTGGCGTTCGCGCGGGACAGGGACTCGCTGCCCCCAGAGGAGGAGGTGCTGGACCTGCCTCCCAATGCTCCCGCGATCCTCCTGCGCGAGTCAGGCTGGGAGAGCACGCGGGGCTGTGACGTAGGAGGCTTCGCGGATCCGAGCAATAAGGGCCTCGAGCGGCACCCCGCCGTGCGCAAGGCACTCCAGGAGTGTTGCGCCGGGAAGCAGGATTGCCTCGGAGAGGGCTGGACGCAGGACGAGGGCTGCTCCAACCAGACCCTCGATGCGATGAACCTGGCCCTCGAGCAACACCGCGCCTCGGCAGCGAACACCCTCACCACGCGGCTGCGGCAGTGTCTTCCCGCGAAGGACAAGGTCGGCCCCGGGCAGGACCCGTGCGAGCTGGCGGACAGCCCCCGGTGCGCCCGTTACCAGGAGTGCCTGCGGAAGGTGTCCGATGATTCCCTCGCCCGGGGAACCGGCACGCTCGACGCGGAGCTGGCGCTGTGGCTGGAGGCGAACATTGGCGCCTGCGTGGCGAGGAGTCGCCAAGGCCGCGCCTGCACCCTCATCGTCGTGGATCCATGCCAGGGGCGCGTGGGCTATCGCTGCTCGGACGAAGTCATCCGGGAACTCCAGGTTCCCTAGACCAGGGCTTTGCGGCCGCGTGCGACCAGGCCCAGCGTGGCCGCGGCGGCGAGCCCACCCGCAAGCCACCGGGGCCAGCGCGGCGCGGCTTCCGCCGTGGAGCGGCGGGCGATGGCGGGCGACATGCGCTCCGCGAAGAGCTCCACCAACGCGTGCTCGAAGGCGAGCAGGTCGTGCGGCCCCCGGCTGGACACCCAGTTGCCGTCGCGCACCACGGGCTCGTCCGTCCAGTGCGCGCCCGCGTTCTCCATGTCGTTACGGATGCCCGGCCAGGACGTCAGGTGCCGGCCCTCCAGCAGCCCCGCGGACGCGAGCAGCCACGGCCCGTGGCAGATGACCGCGATGGGCTGATCCAACAGGTCCGCGTCCTTCACGAAGTCCAGCGCCAGGGCGCTCTGCCGGAGGAAGTCCGGGTTCATGAAGCCGCCGGGCAGGAGCAGCGCGTCGAAGTCCGCGGCCTTCACGTCGCGCAGCGTCGCGTCCACGCGCACCTTGCGGCCGGGAACCAGCAGGTTCATGCCCCGGATGCGGCCCTTGTGAAGGGAGACAATGGTGACGTGCGCGCCCTCGCGCTCCAGGCGCTTCACCGGCCGCGTCAGCTCCACCTGCTCGAAGCCATCCGCCGCCAGCACGGCCACCTTCATCCCCTTCAGCTTCTTCATTGCCCTGTCCTCCCGATGTCCCGATGTCTGGGGATGCCCTACAACCCGAACCTGCACGGTGCACATGCCCTTCCGGGAGGGGAAGCCGAGGGCAGGCGGGCAGGCAGGCGCCCGGAGTGATGCCTTCCCGCTGACTGGTGCGGCGCGGCACACAGCGGCGCTGGACGCCTTGGGGGAACGGCTCTACGACAAAGGCAGCCCGCCTGAGCGCGGGCCCCTTTTTTGGAGGCGCACGGCATGTCCCCCTCGTTCTCTTCCCGGATGCACCGCGGCCTGCTCGCGAGCACCGCGCTGCTGCTGGCCCCGCTGGGCTGCGCCACGTCCTCACAGGCGGGCGCCGCGCGTGACGAGGCGGCCCTGCGCACGGACGCGCCGCCGCGCGTGAAGCCGAAGTGGGGGCTGGTCATCCACGGCGGCGCGGGCGTGATTTCGCGCGAGAACCTGACCCCGGAGCGCGAGGCCGCGATGCGCGCCGTGCTCACCGAAGCGCTCCAGGCGGGGCACGCGGTGCTGGCGAAGGGGGGCCGCAGCATGGACGCGGTGACGGCGGCCATCCGCGTGATGGAGGACTCGCCGTACTTCAACGCCGGCAAGGGCGCGGTGTTCAACCACGACGGCGTGAACGAGCTGGATGCGGCGGTGATGGACGGCAAGACTCGCATGGCCGGCGCGGTGGCCGGTGTCCATCACATCCAGAACCCCATCGACCTGGCGCGGCTGGTGATGGAGAAGTCGCCGCACGTGATGATGGTGGGCGACGGGGCGGAGGCCTTCGCTCGGTCGCAGGGCATGCCCCTGGTGGACGCGAAGTACTTCTTCACGGAGGAGCGCTGGCAGGGCCTCCAGCGCGCGCTGGAGCAGGAGAAGGCGAAGGGGGCACCGCCCGCGGAACAGGGGCAGCCGTCCACGCAGGGCCAGTCGCCCACACAGCCCGCGCAGCCGGTGACGCCCGCGCCGCCGCCCGCGTCGGCGCCGCAGCCGGTGACGCCCGCGCATCCGCAGCCCGGCTCATCACTGACGCCGGGCGTGGACCCCATCACGGGGGACCACAAGTTCGGCACGGTGGGCGCGGTGGCGTTGGACATGGACGGCAACCTCGCGGCGGGCACGTCCACGGGCGGCATGACCAACAAGCGCTTCGGCCGGGTGGGGGACGCGCCCATCATCGGCGCGGGCACCTACGCGGATGAGCGCTGCGCCGTCTCCGCCACGGGCCACGGCGAGTTCTTCATCCGCTACACGGTGGCGCGCGACATCTGCGCCCGCGTCGAGTACCAGGACCTCCCGCTGCCAGAGGCCGCCAGCTACGTCGTCAACGATGTGCTGGTGAAGGCCGGCGGCGAGGGCGGCGTCATCGCCATGGACCGCCAGGGCCACGTGGCCATGCCCTTCAACTCCAGCGGCATGTACCGCGGCTACATCAGTGAAGACGGCACGCCCACCGTCGCCATCTTCCAGCAGCCCTAGGCAGGCGTCCGCGCCCGGCTCCGCGCACCCCTGACGGGTGCGCGGAAGCGGCGCGGGGACTACTGCTTCACGAGGAACAGCTCGCGCACCTGGAGCAGGTCCACGTCACCGGCGAAGCCGGAGAACTTCTCGTACTCCGCCGGGCTGACGCGGGCGCGGGGCAGGTTGAAGGACTCCGAGATGCTGAGCGTGCGTCCGTCCTGCTTCTCCGACCGGGTGAAGTGGCCGAACTGGCTGTCCACCTTCAGGCCCGTCTGCGGGTCGCTGAGCTTCCAGCCCTGGGGCAGGGTGAGCGCGACGTTGGTGCGGCTGGCCTCCGTGTCGTCGATGTAGAGCGGCGTGGTGCGCGTGGACAGCTGCACGTAGCGCCGGCCCAGCAGGGCGGGGAAGGTGAGGGGGCCCAGCGCCATGCGGCTGTCGCCCTCCATGCGCCCGAAGCGCGGCACGGTGAACGCGTAGCGCAGCACGAAGGGCGCGCCCACCACCTCCTGGTGCTCCAGCTTCACGGACGACAGCTCCGCGCCGCCGAAATAGCGCGACACCGCGCCCTGGAGCGCCTGGTTGCGGCTCTCCGCGGAGAGCTGCTCGAAGGCCTCGGCGATTTGAGCGGCCTCGAAGCCGGAGTAGGTCTCCTCGCCCTGGCCCTTGAGGCTGCCATCGGCGCCCAGCTCCAGCGTGAGCTTCACGTCCTTGCCCGCGCGCGGCTTGAGCGGCGGCGTCTTCACCTTCTGCAGGGGCTTGCCGGGCTCCGGCAGCAGGTACGCCTCGCGCTCGCCCATGGCGGTCTCCGGCAATTCGCCGAAGGGGCCGTAGCGCACGGACGTGTCCAGCCACACCGGCTGCTCTCCCGGCACCTCCACGCGCAGCGCCGCGTAGGGCAGGAGCGCGTCCGCCGGGAAGAGGTACGGCGCGGGGTCGGTGTTGAAGGTGCGGATGGCGGCGACGCGCGACGGGATGCCCAGCGTCTCCAGGCCCGCCTTCATCACGGTGAGCCGGCTGCCGCGGTCCTGCGCCACGGTGGAGGCCGCGGACTGCGCCAGGCTCGCGTCGCGGCCGGAGAAGCGCTTCATCACCGCGGCGTGCAGCGCCTTCACCGCCTCCAGGCCCTTCTTGCCCTCCGTGGCCTGGCGCGCGAACGCCTCCACCTCCGAGGTGCGAATCCACCGGTCCTGGAACGCGTCACCGTACACGCGCGCCAGCCCGTCGTTGCCCGTCTCTCCCGCGCCCACCATCACGAAGGGCAGGTACTCGTTGCCAGAGGGCGGCGCGTCCGGCTCCGGGATGAACGGCGGCACGCGGCGCGCGTCGTAGTGGAACACCTCCACGTCGCCCTTCACCTCCGGCGGCGGCGCCTTCATGCCGTGCGCGTCCACCTTCATGCCGCTGCCCTTGGGCGCGACCACCGTGTACGTGCTCCACGCGTTCGGCTGGTTGGCGATCTGGAAGTAGAACGCGGACGCGGTGAAGCCCGGCTGCGCGGGGCCGCGGTCGCTTTCGGGCAGCAGGTACTCCACCTCCACGGAGTCACCGACCTGCACGCCGGGCAGGCTCATGGTGTCCTTGCCCTCGATGTTCTCCGGCTCCAGCACGCGGCCGTCCGCCTTGAGCGTGCGCAGCGCCAGCACCTGGGCGCCGCGGGGGATGTTCACCTCCGCGATCTCCTGCACGCCGGACTGCTCCAGCGCCTTCTGGATGGTGTGGATGCGGTTGACGAGCGAGCCGTCCGGGTAGACCTGCACCGCCGCCGCGTCCAGCACGTACGCCGCCGCGCTGCCGCCCGTCACGGGCGCAGCCTCGTAGGCCTTCAGCGCCTCCTTGCCGTCGATGGCGTACGCGGCCAGCACCTCCTTGCCCGTCTTCGCGCGCTCCACCGCGCGGCGCAGCGACAGGTCCGTGCCGTCCAGCTTCAGGGCCTGCTCGCGCAGCTTCAGCGCCTCCGCGCCCTGGCCCGCGTACTCGCGCACGTCCGCCAGCCGCTTGAGGATTTCCGCGTTGCGCGGCCACACGGTGGCCAGCGTCTGGAGCACCTTCGCCGCGTCGTCGTAGCGGCGCTGGCTCACGTAGACGCTGGAGAGCGCCGCGGCGGTGGTGAGGTTGTCCGGGTCCTGCGCGAGCAGCTGCGTGTAGCCCTTGGCCGCGCCGTCCAGGTCGCCGCGCGTGCGCAGGTGGTCCACCCGCCGCGCGTCCGCGCCGGGGCAGCCCTCCTGGGCCTTCACCAGCTCGTCGGTGCGGGCCACCGCGTCGCGCCGGCGCGCCAGCGAGGACTGCAGCCCCAGCGCCTCGCACAGGCCCGGCTGGGCCTCCAGCGCCGAGGCCAGGGCCACCTCCGCCTGCGCGTCCACGTCCAGCGCCAGCGCGGCGCGGGCCTGGAGGATGTGCACCGGGAAGCCCGCGGGCTTCACCGCGTCGCGCGCCGTCTTCAGCGTGTCCAGCGCGGTGGCCGGCTGGCCGTCATCCAGGAAGAGGTCCGCGCGCAGCAGCAGCGCGGCCACGTTGCCCGGGTCCTTCGCCAGCGCCGCCTCCAGGTCGCGCGTGGCCCGGCCTCGCGCCACCTTGGACGGGATGCCCCGGTCCTGCGCGGCCTGCTCCGCGCGCAGGGTGAGCAGCGCGGGCGTCGTCGCCTCCAGCTTCGCCATCAGCCGGTGCGTGCCGTCCAGGTCGCGCGCCAGTCCGTCGCGCACTGCCAGGAAGATGCTCAGCGTCTCGCCGGCCTCGCCCTGGAGCGCCTGGGCCAGGTCCTCCGCGCCCGGGTACATGTCCGGGGCCTCCACCTGGCCCGGGGCGCTCGCGTTCCAGCGCGGCGCGGGCCCGGTGGCGGCGGTGAGGCGCACGCCGGAGGGGCTTCCGTCCGCCTTCGCCAGAGCGAAGGAGAGGCCGCCCTGCGTGTTGTCGCGGGACATCTTCACCACGAAGCGGTGCTTGCCGGCGGGGAGCTCCAGCGCGCGCACGCTCACCGTGGACGCGGTGCGCGCCCAGTCGCGGCGCTCCAGCACGGGGGCGCCGTCCATCAGCACGCGGTGCGACGTCTGGCTCACCGTGCGCAGCATGTACACGCCGGACTGCATCACCTCCGCGTCGATGCCCAGCGCGTACATGTCCCCGTGGCCGGGCTCGCCGCCCAGGTCCAGCCGGCCGTCCGGCGAGCGCAGCGTGCGCGCCGCCAGCGGGCCGTACGCGCTCGTGAAGGGCCCCGCGAAGGAGCCGTCCTTCTCCGGCGGGATGGGCTCGTCGATGGCCAGCACGTGGAAGGGGGAAAAGGGGCCCACCAGCGTGGCCTCGCTCGCGCCGCCCAGGTCCTTGAGCGTCTGGGCCTGGGTGGCCGTGTCCGCGCGCAGGCTCGCCACGGACAGGCGCGCGGCGCGCAGCAGGTAGGCCGTCTCACCTCGGGCGCCCGCGGCGAGTCCAGCGTCCACGCCCTTCAGGATGGTGTCGTCCTCCGCGCGCGAGGTGCCTACGCGGTCCAGCACGTAGCGCGCGGCGATGACGGCCACCGGGTGGCGGGGCGCGCGCTTCACCAGCTCCAGCGACGCGGCGAGCGCGCGGTCGGACTGGCCATTGCGCCGGGCCAGCAGCGCCTGGCCCTGCAGGGCGTACGGGTCGCCGGGGTCCTTCTGCACGGCGGCGTCGAAGCGCTGCTGCGCGAGCTTCGCGTCACCCGCGACGAGGTATGCGTGGAAGCCCGCGAACGCGAGCGTGCGCGCCTCCGCGTCAGCCTGGCCGGCCCGCTCTGCGGCGGTTTCGAGCACATGGGGCGCGACGACGGAGGAGGGCCGGGGGCAGCCGGTGAGGCCGGCGACGAGGGCGAGCGCGGTCAGGCCGCTGCGAAAGGTGCGCATAGGGGAGCGGCCGGGGTCTCCGTCATGGGGGCGGGCTTGTCCACCGTGTAGGTGAGCCCCTCGACGGTGCAGGTGCCCTCGATGCAACCGATGGTCGGCGCGGGGAGCTCGCCGAAGTGGGCCTGCCAGTCCGGGCCCAGGTTCAGCGGCTCCGCGATGGGGCGCTGGTCCTTCCCCTGGCCGGCGAAGGCCTGCATCACGCCGTCCTCGGTGACGAACAGCTCCAGCCGCACCTCGTTCTCCGTGGGTGCGAGGCCCAGCATGGCGCCGCTGCGCTCACCCAGGGACCACTCCAGGGTCAGCGGCGCGCCCGCGCCGTGGTGCACGAGCGTGACGTAGCGGCCGTCCCGGCCCATCAGCCCCAGCGAGGCCACCGGCTCCGGCGGAGGGCCGTCCCAGAGCTCCTTCAGTCGGCGCTTCCACGTGGCCGGCGGCGCTTCCGCGCGCACGCGCGCGGTCAGCCGGGCCACGCCGCCCACCAACCCCATCACGTCCACGCGCGCGCGGCCCACGCGCGACGCCGCATCGTCGTCCACGGGGGGGAAGACGAGGGTCTTGTTCTCGAAGTTCAGCGTGCGGCCGGCCACCAGCATCTGCGGCAGGTCCGGGCCGTCCCCCATGGTCACGCGGCGCTTGTCCGGGGTGACGTCCTCCACCCGGCCCGGGCCGTTGCGGGGCGAGCCCGACAGCTCCTTGGCCATGATGGCCTTGCCCGGCAGCGGCGGCTGGACGCGCACCTGGCCACTGCGGTTGTACGCCACGCCCAGCACGCCCACCGCGGCCAGCACCGTCACCCCTGCGGCCGTCTGCGCGGTCACGCGCGCGGCGCGGCGCATCGAGGCCTTCGCCCGCTGCCAGCGCGTCAGCCGCAAGGGCGGCATGGACAGCAGGCTTCCGGGGACCAGCGGCTCCAGGTCCGCGATGAGCGCGGTCACGGACGGATAGCGCTCATCCGGATCCGGCTTGAGGCACCGCATCACGATGGCGTCCACGCGTGCGTCCAGCCCCGCGCGCTTGCGCGACGGCGGATCGAAGGTGCCCAGCGGCACCTCGCCGGTGAAGGTCTCGTAGAGGATGACGCCCAGGGAGAAGATGTCCGCGCGCGCGTCCGCGCTCTTCGCGTCCACGCGCTGCTCGGGCGCCATGTACGAGATGGTGCCCATGGACACGTGCGTGGACGTGAGCGCGAAGCGCGACGCCGCGGACGCGTCATCCAGGAAGGACGCCAACCCGAAGTCGGACACCTTCGCGATGCCGCCGGCCTGCTGATCCAGCAGGATGTTCTCCGGCTTCAGGTCGCGGTGGATGACGCCCCGGCCGTGCGCGTACTCGATGGCCCGGCAGATTTCGAGCATCCGGCGCAGGAGTGCCGGCGTGTCCATGGACGGGTTGCGCATGAGCTCGCGCAGGGACGGCCCGTCCACGAACTCCATCACCAGGTAATAGGTGTTGTCCGTCTTCCCCTTGTCGACGATGGCGACGACGTGGGGGTGGCTCAGCGTCGCCAGCGCCGCGGCTTCTTTCTGGAAGCGCGCGATGAACGACGGGTCCTTGGCCAGATCCGGGTTCAGCAGCTTCACCGCGACCGTGCGGCCGAGCGACAGCTGGGTGGCCTTGTGGACCTCTCCCATGCCGCCGGCACCGACGAGCTTCTCCAGGCGGTAGCCGCTGACGAGGTCAGGAGGCCGGGAACGACTGATGGCAGTGGGCTCGAACGAGGACATGGGCGGGGAACAGGGCGGCGAGGGTAGCAGAAACGGGGCGCCGCGTTACCGCTCCCCAGCTGCCCTTCCGGCCCCCTCCCGCTCGCCGGGTGGGCGGGCGGCCATGACCCGGGTGAAGCCACCTTCCGTGGGAGCCCCAAATGGGCTCCCCAGCTCGGCTCGGGTGTCGGCTCAGGTATCCCCGGCGACGGGGCGCAGCACGCTGGTGAGGTTGGTGCGCACCTGGGACAGCGAGGAGCGCATGTTCGCGTGCCGCACCGACGCGCCAACGGCCCGCGCCAGCGACTTGAGCAGCGAAATCTCCTCCGGGCGCCACAGGCGGGCCTGGCGGCAGTCCTCGAACGCCACGAACCCCCACCACTGCTTGGCCGGGACGATGGGGCACAGCAGCACGGACTGCACGCCCTGGCGCTCCAGCAGCTCGCGCATCATCGGCGGCGCTTCCTTGGTGGTGCAGGAGACCACCATCTGCGCCTCCAGCATGTCCGCCCACGCCATGGCGTAGTCGCGCATCGGCAGCGCGCGCAGCACCGGGTGCGCCAGCGGGGACACCACCCCCGGCTCCGCCCACGCGTAGCGCAGGTCCGTCATGAACCGGCCCGCCAGGTTCGTGGTCCGGTTCTCGAAGAGGCACGCGCGGTCCACCTTCAGCGGCCGGGCCACCATGCCCAGTGCATCCGAACCCGTGGCCGGGCACAGGCCCTTATCCAGGAGCAACCGCGACGCTTCGGACACCTTCGTGAACGCTTCCACCATGACCGTCTCGCTTGAAGGGGGGGAGGGGGTCACCCCTTCCTGTCGTGGATGAGCTGTCATCCACACATGTCCCGTTATGCAGGATTCCTCTGTTCCTGTCAAATGGTGGTTTTACTGGAAACCCAAGAAGAGGAGAGTCGGAGCGTTGCAGGGCCCGGAAACGCGAACAGGGGCGCCCTCGTGAAGAGAGCGCCCCTGCTCGGGCACGGCGTGTGGTGCGTCCCTTGGAGGAGGGCGGCGGACTACTGCGCGGACTTCTTGGAGGCGGGGGCCTTCACGGGCTTCTTGGTGCCGTTGGTGCCCTGCATCATCGTCTCCGTGCGGCCGGAGGGCGCGGTCTCGGTGGCCGCCTCGGTCTTGCCCTCGGTCTTCGCGGGGGCGTGCGGGTCGGCCTGGATGCCGTCGCCGGTGGGGGTCTCGAGGGTGCCGGTCGCGGGGGGATTGACCGGGCCCCGCGTATCCGTGGGCGCCTTGGTGGGCGGCGGGGAGGCGATGGCGGCGGAGGCGGCGAACAGGGCGGCGACGAGGAAGGTCTTCATGATGATGGGCTCGGATTCGTGACAGACGGCCCGCGCTGGAGTGCGCCGGGCATCGTCATCGCGGCTCTAGAGGGGGGCGGAGGTTTGTTTATTCACTCGCCGTCACGTGGAGCCCGCTCACACGCAACAGGTTGAAGGCCGCTGGAGTGGCAACGATTCCGCTCCCACGCACAAACGACAACAGGGGCGCCCTCGTGAGGAGAGCGCCCCTGCCGGGACCGCGTCCTGTCCGTCCCTTGGAGGCGGACAGGGCACGAGTGAAGAGAGGGATCAGCCCTCGGTCTTCGTCTCGGTGGTGGTCTTCTTCTCGGTCTTGGTCTTCGTGCCCTTCTTGCCGGCCTTGCCCTCGGTCTTGGTCTCGGTCTTGGTCTC
This sequence comes from Corallococcus sp. AB045, assembly GCF_003668895.1. Lineage (NCBI taxonomy): Bacteria > Pseudomonadati > Myxococcota > Myxococcia > Myxococcales > Myxococcaceae > Corallococcus > Corallococcus sp. AB045. Next base: position 55 of record NZ_RAWN01000126.1, on the reverse strand, counting down.
GGCCTTCATCTCACCCTGCGCCGCGGGGGCGGGGGCGGCGGCCTCGGTCTTCGCC
>NZ_RAWN01000008.1:0-97103 GCF_003668895.1 Corallococcus sp. AB045 | reverse complement strand
TTGCGCTTCGCCGAGAACCGACCGCGCTCCGACGTCCTGTCCTGCTTCTGCTGCTTCTTCACATCCACCTCACAAGGGGGAGGTTATTCCCCCAGAGAGGTGTCTCAAGAAATCCTGGGGCGGAGGAAGCCCCAGCAACAAGAAGCTGGCCTGGACTCCTGCGCTCAGCCGGGTATGCGAGTCCTCCATCCGCTGCGCCTGGCCGAACACGCCCATTGCATGGATGTCGTCCGCGATATTGAGGGATGCCTCCAGGCCCGCGCCCGTCCCCCGAGCCGAGCTGCTGAACAGGGGACCCACCATGAGCCAGGTCTCGTCGCGGGGCAGCGAGGGTGTTTCAGCGCGGGCCACGGACGCAGTGAGGACGCAGAGGAGCAGCAGGAGTCGGTTGGAACTACCGCCCCCGGTAGCAACCGTCATGCCTGTGGCCGCGTCCTTTGGGGGCCATGCCGTTGCGTGTGCAGCGGGCTGCACGGTGCGCACCGGCTGGCACGGATGCGGACGTCCGCCCGGCTTCAGGTCGCGTCGTTGTCGCGCAGCATGGCCAGGTGCTCCGCGAACTGCGGGAGCGTCTTCACCTGGGGCGACTCCAGGTAATACCGCCGCTCGTAGTCCTCGATGATGTCTGGGGTGAGCGGCGCATCATGGATATCCCACGTGACGTTGTAGAGGGCGTGGAGCGTCTCCATGTCGAAGGGCTCCTTGCCAGACGTGGCCCGAGCCTCCGCCACCTGCTCCCGCTCGGTCGCCTTGCGCTGCTGGAGCGCGGCGCGGAGTTGCTTCAGGGTGTCTTCGGCGGAGGTCGGCATACGCGTTCCCAGAGGGTACACCACCCTTCGACGTTCAATGACGCACTGGAAGCCCGGCGGAGCTCGTCTCCAATCGCAAGCGTCCCTCCCGGAACTCCACCACGGCGTGGCCCTCCGGCGCATCCGGAAGGTTGACGTGGAAGGTGCCCCGGTACCAGCGGGCCCTGCCCTCCCCCACCGCGGGCACTGGCAGCCGTTGCCTGAGTTCCTCCAGAAGCGCGGACGCGGCGGCGGCGGGGACAACGGGACGGCGGACTCATTGGACTGCGGCTCCTGCGAGTCTTCGGAGTGCCCGGCGCCGTCGAGGCCCAGGCCCGCTGGATGGGCACGTACCACAGCCCCTTCGGCGACCTGCCCGTCCGGCTCTGTCTGGATCAGCTGCGCCTCTGGGAACGCCCGCCCCTCTCCGAGTCCAGGGTGCGCGTCTGGATCCTCCTGGGGCTGGCCGGCGTGGCGCTGCGGCAGCGGGCCTTCGAGGATGCGCGCACCCTGCTACACAACCGAAACCCTCGCGAAAAGTGAACCCACGCCCACACCCGCGGAGTCTCTCGTCTCAGGTCGCGCCGGGCTTCAACGCGGACGCGGAGCGCAACAGGCCAGCGCCGCTCACGATGAGGATGCCGGTGAGGACCAGCACCGCGCCCACCGCGAAGGAGACGTCCGCCTGTTCGTTCAGCACGAGGATGCCCGCGCTGATGCCGAACAGGGGCGTCATGAACGAGAAGACCGACAGGTTGGAGGCGAGATAGTGGCGCAGGAGCCAGAACCACACGAGGTAGCTGGCGAAGCAGACGATGACGCACTGGAAGAACAGGCTCGCCCAGGCCACGGGGACCATGGTGATGGGGCCGGCCTGTCCCGTGAGCAGGGCCACGGGGAGCAGCAGCGCGGCGCCCCCCGCCAGCTGATACAGCAGGGTCTGCGTGGGCGGTGCGTCTGACAGCGAGGAGGTGCGGATCACCACCGTGGTGGCACCCCAGGCCAGGCCCGCGAGCAGCCCCATCGCATCTCCGCGGAGCACGCTCGGGCTGAGGCCGCCTCGCAGCCACCCGCCGCCAAACGCCAGCGCGATGCCCGCGAAGGCCACGCCAATCCCCAGCCACTGCGTCCGCTTCAGCCGCTCGGAGGGCACGAACCAGTGCAGGCCCAGCGCGGAGAAGACGGGCGCGGTGTAGAGGAAGACGCCCATGTGCGAGGCGTTCGTGTGTCGCAGCCCCTCCGCCACGAAGAGGAACTCCAGGGAGAAGAGCACGCCCACGAGCATGCCGGCGCGCCACGGCCCGCGGCGCAGCAGCCCTCGCTCGCCCCGCACCCAGCACAGCAGCGCCACGAGCAGCGCGGCCACGCCCGAGCGCAGCGCCATCTGCATCAGGTTGGGGACGTAGGGAGCGGCCAGTTTGACGGCCACCTGCTGCAGGCCCCAGATGGCGCACAGCACGACCATCGTCGCGAGCGCGAAGCCATCCGCGGGTTTCCGGTGAGAGCTCATGACTTCATCCTGCGGCTGACGGGGCGGATGGATATAGCGAGATTCCGACAACCCATCCCGAGAAGCCGCCATGGCGAAGCAGCTGCAAGTTCCCTTCACCTCAAAGCTTCCACACCCCGTGTATTTCCGCGCGGCGAGCCTGCCCGCGGCGGCGGCCTATCCACGTCACCGTCACCCCTGGGGTGAGTTCGTCTACGCCTACAGCGGGGTGATGGAGCTCAAGCTGGCAGGCAGCCACTACCTCGCGCCCCCGCAGTACGGCATCTGGCTGCCGCCCGACCTGGAGCACCGGGGCATGAACCGCTTCGAGGCGAGCCACTGCTCGCTCTACCTCGACCCCGCGTGGTGCCGGGGGCTGCCCAAGACGGCGTGCGCGATGGCGGTCAGCCCGCTGATGAAGTCCTTGATGGAGCACCTGCGCACGCATGAGCTGGCGCAGCCACGCACCAGCGCCGAGCGCAGGTTGTTCCGGGTGCTCATCGACCAGTTGGCGCTTGCCCCCGCCCATGGGAGCTACCTGCCCATGTCCGATGATCCGCTCCTCCAGCCGGTCCTCACTGCGCTGGAACAACACCCGGAGGATGAGCGCTCCCTGGCTGAATGGGCCAAGGCGCTGCACACCACGGAGCGCACACTGGAGCGGCGCTGTCAGCAGCACCTGGGCCTGTCGTTCAGCGAATGGCGCCAGCGGCTGCGCGTGGTGAAGGCGCTCGCGATGCTGGAGCAGGGACACGCGGTGGAGGCCATCGCGCTCGACCTGGGCTACAGCAGCGCCTCCGCCTTCATCGCGATGTTCCGGCGGATGACGGGCACCACGCCGGACAAGGTCCGCGGCCACGGCTTCGTGGCGTCGTGAGGAGAGACGGTCAATCCGCCAGCAGCTGTTCCTTCGCGGCGGTCAGCCAGTCCTCGTTGCCGGTATCGAGCGCGAACAGGGCCAGCACCACCGGCGCCGTGGACAGCCGCTCCGCGACGTGCCGGACGATTCCAGGCCAGACCCGGCCCCCCGCCGCCGCGTAGTCCCGGAGGAGCCGCTCCAGGCCGGGCTCACCGAAGAGCTGGAGGTGCGCGCTCATGTCGATGGCCGGATCGTCCACACGCGCCTCGGTCCAGTCGATCATCCCCGACACCTGTCCCGAGCCATCCACCAGGACGTGGCCGGGATACAGGTCGCCATGGGTGGGCACGCAGAAGTCCGGCCAGCACGCGTCGTCGTCCAGCCAGGTCCGCCAGCGCCGCAGCCGCGCCGGGTTCACGTCGAGCTCCCGCGAGACCCGCGCCACGTCGTCGGCGACGGCCTGACGGGCCTGCTGGGGCGTCCGTGTCCGCATCCCCGCCTGGGCCGCTGCTTCCCCTGACAGCGCGTGCAGCGCGGCCAGGGCCCGGGCGAAGCTGCCGGTGAAGGCGTCCGAGCCCGGGTCGATCTTCCACTCCGGAGTGGCCGAGCCCTCCGGGACCACCAGGGCGGGGGAATCCACCAGCAGCGGATAGGCGATGAGGTCCGTCGCCACCACTCGCCAGTCCGGCACAGCGAACGGCAGTCGGGATGCCCTGAGGAACGCGAGCGTGCGCACCTCCACCTGGACCTTGCGTGTCGCGTGCTCATGCCGGGGGATGCGCAGGACCCAGCGGGTGCCATCGCTCGCGCTGGCGATGGCAACCCGGAAGTCCAATCCCAGTTCATTGAACGCGATGGGGCCGGACAGTGACAGCCCATGCCGGGACGCGAGCTCGCGCACCCGGAGGTCGTCTGCGTCGGAGAGGGAGGAGCTGCTCGGTTCGGACGGCGGGCTTTGGGGCTTCGACATGGCGTGACCTCGCACCCGGCCGCCTGCTCCGGGCTCAGGGTGTGTATAGCTCCGCCGTTGACAGATACCCGAGGGAGCCCCCCCATCCTCCCGCGATGAGGACCTGCCCGTCGGGCAGCAGCGTCGCGGACTGGTCCGAGCGCGGTACGACCATGGTTCCGGCAGGGATCCAGGTGCTCGTGGCCGGGTCGTACAATTGCGGAAACCGGCCCCCGACGACGAGCACCCTGCCACCGGGCATCAGCGTCGCGGTGTGGAGGGCGCGACGTTCGAGCATGGGGGCAATGGGGCTCCAGGTGCCCGTGGCCGGGTCGTACAGCTCCGCCGTCGCGAGACTGGAGACAAACTCGTCCACGCCTCCCGTGACGAGCACCCTGCCATCGGGCAGCAACGTCGCCGTTTGGAGGGCGCGGGCTTCAGTCATGGAGCCGGTGTTGCTCCAGGTGCCCGTGGCCGGGTCATACAGCTCCGCCGTCCTGGTGCTGCCAATTGAAGTAGTGAATCCCCCAGCGACGAGCACCTTGCCATCAAGCAGCAGCGTCGCCGTGTGGTTCCGACGCCACTCCGCCATGGAGCCGGTGTAGCTCCACGTGCCCGTGGCCGGGTCGTACAGCTCCGCCGTCGGGGGCGCGCCGGGAACGTCACTGCCTCCCGCGACGAGCACCCTGCCATCAGGGAGCAGCGTCGCCGTCTGGCTGGAGCGAGGTTCGGCCATGGTGCCGGTGGGGATCCAGGTGCCCGTGGCCGGGTCGTACAACTCCGCCGTCGCGAGGAAGCCGGTGGAGTTGAGTCCCCCGACGGCGAGCACCCTGCCATCGGGCAGCAATGTCGCCGTGAACTGCCAACGCCCTTCCGCCATGGAGCCTGTGTTGCTCCAGGTCCCCAGGGCCGGGTCGTACAGCTCCGCCGTCGCGAGGTAGTCGACATCCGAGGCGAGCCCTCCCACGACGAGCACCTTGCCGTTGGGCAGCAGCGCTGCCCTTTGGTCGGCGCGAGGCCCCGCCAGGGAGTCCGTCAGGGCCCAACTCCCCGAACAGGCCGGCAGCCCCGTCGCGGTGAAGGTTTGGGTGTCGGTCAGGTTGAACGCATTGGTGACGGTCACGGTGATGGAAGGAGGAGCGCTGGCACAGGAAGGAGCCGTCCAGGTGACGCGGCTGCGGAAGGGGTCACTGAGCGGCAGTTCCAGCCAGCCGGCGGTGGCCTCCCAGGAGAAGGTGAGCGCGGAACCCTCCGGATCGATGGCATTCACCTCGTAGGTGAACTCCTGGCCCGAGGAGGCCGTGTCCGAGGAGCGGTAGGAGCGGATGATGGCGGGAGGGAAGTGATTGGCCGGGGGCGTGTCGCTGACACACAGCGCGACGGTGCCGGTGTTCTGTCCGCCGCGCCCATCGGTGACGGTGACGGTCAGACGGCAGTTGTTACAGGCACCCGCGGGCAGGGCCGAAGGCGTGAATTGAGCAGCGCTGGAGGAGGCCTGCGCCCAGGTCCCGGCACAGGATGCGCTCCAGGCATAGGACAGGCTGTCACCGTCCGGGTCGGAAGCGGAGGCGGAGACAGACGTCGTCTCCCCGACGGCCAGGGTCGTGGGGCTGGCGCTGAGAGCGGTCACCCCGGGCGAAGTGTTGAAGGAGAGGGACAGCTCCGCCTCCCCCTCCCCGTCCGCGGTGACGTTGACCGCCAGCGAGACGCTGGAGGCCAGGCCGCGCGAGTCCGTCACGGTCAGGATCAACGTTGCGATGCCCGTGGAGGCAGGCGCGGTCCACGAAGTGGCGGCAGCCGAGGGAGCGGAGAAGGAGCCCGCGGTCGCATTCCAGGCGTAGGAGAGCGTATCGCCCGGATTGGGATCATGCGCGGTGGCGGCCAGGGCGATGGTGCCGCCCGCCGCCACGGTGGTGGAGGACGCCACCAGCGAGTCGATGATGGGCGCCTCGTTGTCGAAGGGAGGCGGAGGGTTGAGCTGCTGAAGGGTGATGGCGACCAGGGTGCTCTGGTTGGCGGTGATGGTGACGCCCGTGACGACCCCTTCGAAGCTCAGGTCGCCGGAGAGGTCGAAGGCCTGGGCCACGAAGGTGCGGTCGGCGCCCGCGGGGATGTTGCCAATGATGCCGCCCCACACGCCATTGGTCGCGGTCAGCTCCACGGTCACCGTGGGGATGTCCGGGCCGCCCGAGGTGACCAGGACGTAGAGGATGTTGGGGGCGAGCGCCTGGTTGACGGAGACAGCGAACCGGGCCGAGCCGGTATCCTTCGAGGAATCCGAGCAGCTCGCCAGCAGTGACACTGCGAGCGCGAGCACCAACGGAGTGAATGCCTTCTTCATGCGACCGCCTCCCCTTGCCAATTCCTTGCAGCCAGCCGACTGGCTGACGTGGCGCGGAGTAATGACAAGGGGAGGCGGCGCTGGACATTACCCCGGTAGCGCACGCGCCATCGTTTGTCAGACGAATGCGGACGCTTGCTTGGGTGCCGTCAGGGGACGGCGCTCACGTCCACGTCGACGACGCGGGGCTCCTCGGTGCTCGTCGTGCCGGTGACCGCCGGCATCCTGGCGGACACCTTGAGCGTCAGCGCCCATTCGCCCGTGCTGAGCTGGGCGGGCACGTACTTCCAGAAGAGGCGCACGGGCCCCGTGGTCTCTCCCTCGGCCTGGAGCGCCGTGCGCGCCCGATCTTCAATCTGCGCCGTCGTCAGCCGCGTCCGGAGCAGGTGTCCCGTCCGGGCCAGGGCCGGCCAGCTGATGAGCGCGCGCTGGAAGCTGCCGTCCGGCCCGTGGGAAACCACCGCGCGGTGGCCCTCCACGCGAATGCCATTGATGGCACGCATCACGAAGGTCTTGTGGCGGTGGAGCGAGGGCGCTTCGAGGGCCCCATCGTCCTCGCCCTGGCTGAACGACTTCACCTGCCGCACCAGCCCCAGCTCCGCGGTGGGGATGCCCCAGCGCTGCAGGCGGGCCAGGGCGGTGCGCTGCAACACCGCGGGCTCCTGCGGCGTCTCCGGGCCACTGGCGACCTTGCTCAGCACCAGCACCTGGCCTTCGGACGGGTCGCGCTCCAGCGCCCAGGACTGGGACTCCAGATCCGCGCGGGAACCCACCGTCTCCGTCTGGGTGAAGGGCTCGGTCGTCCCCACCAGGGAGCCCTGCAGCGCGGCGGCATCAAACGCCGTGCGGGGAAGCAGCGTGGTGGGGATTCCTCCCGTGGGCGGCGTGGCGATCCCCGTGGAGTCGAAGATGAAGCCGATGGTCGCCTGGGCGGACTGGGTGGTGATTTCGGCGGGCTCCATGGGCGCGCCGCTGTCACAGCCAGACGCGGCGGCGAGCGGCAGGACGGTCAGGAATCGGAGGAGCAGATGGCTTTTCATGGCGGTTCGTTCTTTCTGTTCGAGGTCGATGACGGAAGCGGTCACTCGGGCAGCTTCTGCCCGCCGGAGGGGTCGCAGCCCCCCACGTAGAAGATGTGGGAGGCGACCTTGCGCCCGGTGTACTGGCGGTCCCGCCAGCCGCCGGTCTCGTACATCGCGATGCGCTGCGCCTTGGTTTCACCGAAGACGATGGACACCGGGCAGTCGTCGTTGTTCTCGCCCTCGTCGACGTCGTAGGCCGCGTCGAGCCAGTTTTCGCCCGCGCCTTCGCGCCGCGAATTCGCCACGTAGCCCTTCACGTAGGTCTTCACGAAGTTGCCGCACGACGAGTCGCCGTGAAAGGCATTCCACATGGTGAAGCCGCTGTTGGGCGTCACGAGCGCCCGCCGGTACCCGCCCTGCTTCCAGACCTGGTAGTCGCCAGACTGGCAGGCCTTCACGACGGCGATGTTCAGCTTGCCGTTCAGGCTCATGTGGGTGTCCGTGACGGCCGAGCACGCATCCGCGTTGGTCCCCATCACGAGCCAGCTGCGCAGGTTCGCCTCGTTGTGGCCGCCGTGGGTGTGCACGAAGAGGACATCCGCGTCATCCACGCCGAAGTTGGCCTGGGTGTCCTTCGCTTCAGCCGGGAGCTTCGAGTAGTCGGTCCAGAAGTCCGCGCGCGCACTCGAGTTGTTGATGGTGCGGACGTCCGACCAGAGCCCGTTGCTCTTGAGTGAGTTGAAGTAGTTGGCGAACTCCGCCGCCGTAGCCGTATGCACGGAGTGCGACTCGGCATTGCACTGCCCCGGGCCTCCGAAGTTGGCGATGCCGTAGACGTGGGTTTCGTTCGCCAGCGCCGCCGCGGGCAGGAGCAGCGCGAGCGCCGCGCCCGTCCACAGGTGTGTCTGCATCCGGAGTTTCATGGTCCGTCCTTCCCCCGTCTGGGGTTTGGGTGATGGCCCATCAACGAAATCAGGGCGGAATTTCCCTCACCCCCTTCGCGAGAAAGTTGGATGACTGAACGGAGGACCAGGGGGTGTTAGGGTGGAAGGTCCCGTGAACGAACTGCCCTTGCCCAAAGAGTCCCACCTCAAACCCTTTCCATTCGTCGCGCCCCACCGGGTCGTCGCATGGGGGGTCTGGATCGCCATCTTCCTCGTCGCCTACAACTTCTTCGCCTCCAGCCGCGGCGAGGAGGCAGCGCGAGAGGCCCTGGGCGGGCCGCGGTTCTTCATCCCGTTGCTCGTCACGGTCTTCCTGACGCTGTTCGCCTTCTTCTACTGGCGGCTCCGTCGCTGGGCGGAGGCGTACCACCAGGGGGTCTCCTTCTTCAGCGCGGGGGACGAACAGGAGTCCTCCCGCCGCTTCGAGGAAGCCGCCCGCCGCGCCACCCAGGGGGCCCAGCGGGCGGTGTCGGTCGCCATGATGGGTCAGTGCCAGCTGGCGATGGGCGACACGGGACGCGCGCTGGAGCTCTTCGGCTCCGCGGAGCGTTCCGGGAAGCTCCGGAGCTCCGTCCCGGCGATGCACCGGTGGATGCCGGGCCTGATCGCCATGGCGCGCTTCACGCAAGGGGACCTCGCCTCCGCGCGCGCCTGGCTGGAGGAGGGACGCAAGCGCAACGGCGACCTGCCCCCCATCTACGCGCTGCTGCCGGAGGTCGCGCTCCTCTGCCGCGAAGGCAACCCCGCCGCCGCCGTGTCCACGCTGGATGCGCGGGCGGGCGAAGCGGATGCACTGGTGGGACGGGACGCCCGCCGGCTCAAGCTCCTCCGGGCCTTCGCCCTGGACGCCCTGGATCCGGCGAGCCACGCGACTGCCATTGATGCCGCGCTCGCGTCCCTGCAGCCCGTGCGCCCCGGCGACTTCGAGTTCCTCTCCGCCCGGTGGCCCGAGCTGCAAGCCTTCCTGGAGCGGCGGGGGCTTTCCCACGCGGCGTAAGGAGGGACGGATGCCACGCAAGAAGCAGGAGTACGGTCTCAATCACGCGGACCGCGTCGCTGAGATCGAGCGGAAGTTCGGACGCGACCAGGTGGAACCCGTGCTCGCGCAGTTGAGCCAGGTCTCGCACCCCACCGACCGATTGCTGGGTGCCATTGTCTTCTGCGCCAGGGAGGGGCATGTCGAGGAGATTGCCGGCCTGGTATCGCTCGCCAACAAGGATCCCACCCGGCTCTTGAACACCGCGACGGTCAAAGACGAGCGCGGTTGACGGTCCGCGCCCTCAGAGGTTCCGCGCCAGCCGCTCCCGCGCCTTCACGATGGCCGCGGTGCGTGTCGTCACCTCAAGCTTCGAGAACACGTTGCGCAGGTGCCACTTCGTGGTGGAGAGCGCCACGTTGGAGCGCTCGCTGATCTCCTGGTTGCTCAGCCCCTGCGCCAGGAGCTTGAGCATCTGGAGCTCCCGCTCGGTGAGCGGCTCCAGCGGCGCGCTGGGCAGGGGCGCGATTCCGGCCGGCCCGCTGGGGCCCAGGGACAGCAGGTCCTGGTACCGCTCGGTGTAGCGGGCCGGCAGCACGTGGCTCAGCTTGCGCTGCGTGGCCGCCGCGACGATGACCTCCTGCAAGCCCGGCGTTTCGTCGAACACGCCCCGGCTGAAGCCGAACCGGGGCACCAGCGCGAACCCCCGGTTCACCGCGGCGAACGCCGCCGCGGGGTCCCCCGTGCGCCAATGACACACCGCCAGCGCCGCCAGCAGCGCCGTCTCCCGGGCCACGCAGCCCGCGTCATGCGCGCTGGCCCGCAGCGTCTCCAACAGCCCATGCGCCCGGTCGTGCCGCCCTTTCGCCATCAACACCCACGCCTGCGCCACCCCCAGCTGCTCCCAGGTCTCGTCGTAGAAGCGCCGCTCGCTCCACTCGCCCCGGCGCATGCGCTCGCCCAGGTCGAACTCCCGCGCCACCGCCTTCATCCTCGCGGGGGATTGCTCCACCAACGCGAGCCGGATCTTCTCTCCGCAGACATGGGCCAGGAAGCGCGTCTGGTGCCCGCATTCGAGCACGCTGTGAAGGTAGTCCAAGAGCTGCCAGGCCTCCGCGTACTTGCCTCGGATTGCCTTGAGTCGGGCCAGCACCAGGTAGGCCACCGCGAAGGTCTCGAACACCGCCGCCTGTGACAGCAGCGGGAGGACCTCGATGCAGAGCGCCTCGGCCTCGTCCAGCCGGTTCTGGTCGTAGCGGGTGTTGGCCAGCGCCGTCGCCGCGTTCACCCACACCGGGTTGCGCCGTCCCCGGCTCGCGCGCTCGAACGCCGCCTCGCACCGGTCCACCGCGTCCTTCATGTGCCCCTGCGCCCGGTCCGCCAGCACGATGAGGACGTCCGTGTAGCCCACCATGTAGGGGTTGTTCAGCCCCTGCAGCGTCTCGCGCGCGACGGACGCGAGCCGGCGCATCGCATCGAACCGGTTCTGCCGGAGCGCCTGGTAGGCCTTCGCCGCCAGCACCGCGCCCGCCATGAAGACGTCCGGATCCTCGTCCCCCGGTGACGTCTCCAGCTCGACGCCGGAGGCAGGGGCCGAGTCCGACAGGACAGCGTGCAGCAGCTCGAGCCGGGAGAGCTGTCGCGCCAGCCGCTCGCGCTGCGGGTCTGCCGCGGCCGTCTGGAGCCGGCGCTGCGCGTCCTGCAGGGCCAGGGAGGCCGGCGCGAAGCCTCGGGACAGGATGAGGCACGCGATGCGCGCCACGCAGATGGCCGGCGCGTGGAAGGTCTCCTCCGCCGTCAGCTTCGCCGTCCAATGGAGCACGGAGGCAATCTCGCCCTCGCGCATCCACGCCTCCGCGCAGCGGGCCGTGAGCTCCAGGCACCAGCTCCGGTCCCCGGAAGCGAACGCGTGCGTCAGGGCCTCGTCTGGCAGCGCATGCTCAGCGAACCAGGCGCTCGCCGCGCGGTGCAGCCGGGGAATGCGGTCGCCATACGTGCACGCGAGCTGCGTGCGCAGGAAGTCGAGGAACAGCGGGTGGTACCGGTACCACTGCTGCTGCGTGTCGAGCGACTGGATGAACAGCTGCGCCCGCTCCAGCTCCGCCAGCAGCGCCGGCCCCTGCGTGATGCCCAGGAGCGCGTTGCACAGCTCCCCGTTGAGCCGGTCCACCACCGAGCTCAGCACCAGGAACGCGTGCACCTCCTCCGTCTGCTCCCGCAGCACCACGTCCGCCAGATACCTCGCCACGTCGTGGTTGGAGCCGACGGCCTTGCGGAGCGCGTCGCTCACGCTGGCGTGCTCGCCCGCCGTCAGCAGGGCCAGCTTCACGCCGGCCACCCAGCCCTCGGTGCGCGCGCGCAGGTACTCCACGTCCTCCGGATTGAGCGCGGCGCCGCACAGGCGCTGACCCAGCTCGTGGATGGCCTCCCCATCCAGGCCCAGGTCGCGGCCGTCGAGCGTCACCAGCTGCTCGGTGAGCTTCAGCTTCGCCAGGTCCAGCTCCGGCGGGCTGCGCGACGAGACAATCCAGTGGACGTGCGGCGGCGCGTGGTCCAGCAGGTACGAGAAGGCCCGCACCAGCGAGCGCTCCCGCAGCACGTGGAAGTCGTCAATCACCACGACGAGCTCGCGCCCCAGGTTCCACAGGCTCCGCAGCACCACTGTCGTCGCATGGTCGAGCGGGGGCGCCACCTGCGCGTCCAGCTGGCTCGCGATGTACGCGTCGAACTCCGGGGCCGCGCGGCGGATGGCGCCGACGAGGTAGGAGAAGAAGCGCTCGGGCGCGTTGTCCCGCTCGTCGAGCGACAGCCACGCGAGCAACCGCGACCCGCCCACCTCGCGGTACCACTGCGTCAGCAGCGTCGTCTTGCCCGAGCCCAGCGGCGCGGTCACCAGCACGAGCGTGCCGCCGACACCCCGTTCAATCTTCCGGAGCGCCGCGCTCCGCGACACGAGCACCGACGCCGTCCGCGGCGGCGTGAGCTTCGTCGGCAGCAGGTGCGAGAGCGGATCGCCCATGGGCACGTTCCCCCTGAGACCGATTGCATTGCGAAGTAGACCACGGGCCGCTCGTGCCGCGGCCGGGGCTCTGACGCACCCAATGTCAGACAGCAAACACCGCAACGCGTCACAATCCCCCTCCCCAGCCCCTCCCTTCGGAGGGGGCGATGTCGCGGCTCTCACTGGTAATCCCGAGTGCGCAGCTCTCATCCGCTCACCCAGGAGATCCCCATGGTCCGTACCCCGCAAGTGGGCCCGAGCAAGAACCGGTGGCGCGCCCGAACCGGTCTGCTGTGCGCCGCCGCATCCCTGTTCGTCGCCTCCCCCGCCGCAGCCCAGGCGCCCTCGTTCATCGAGTTCGAGAGCGCGCACGTGCGTCCGTTGGCCCTCTCTCCGGACGGGACGAAGCTGTTCGCCGTCAACACGCCGGACAACCGCCTGGAGGTCTTCAACGTCACCAGCGCGGGCTTGACGCTCGCGGCGGAGGTGCCGGTGGGCCTGGAGCCCGTGTCCGTCGCCGTGCGCAACAATACCGAGGTCTGGGTGGTCAACCACCTGTCCGACAGCATCAGCGTGGTGAGCGTGAGCGGCACGCCGCACGTGGTGCGCACGCTGCTCGTGGGTGACGAGCCTCGCGACATCGTGTTCGCCGGCGCCAACGGGAATGCGTTCATCACCACCGCGCACCGCGGACAGCAGCGCACGGATCCGTCCATCGCCTCCGTGCCCGGCGCGGGGGATCCGCAGCTCACCACTCCGGGCGTGGGCCGCGCGGACATCTGGGTCTTCAACCCCGCGTCCCTGGGGACGACGCTGGGAGGCACGCCCGTCCGCATCCTGACGCTCTTCGGCGACACGCCCCGAGGCCTCGCTGTCAGCCCGGACAAGAAGACGGTCTACGCGGCCATCGCCCAGTCCGGCAACCGGACGACGACCATCAACATGGACAGCGTGTGTAACGGCTTTGGCAGCGCGGGCGTGTGCCTGGTCCAGCCAGACTCGTTCCCGTGGGGCAACAACCTCTTCCTGGGAGGCCTGCCCGGGCCGTCCACGAACGCCCAGGGTGCGAAGGCGCCGGAGACGGGCCTCATCGTCAAGTGGAACAGCGCCCTCAGCCGCTGGGAGGACACGCTCGGCCGCGGCTGGAACAACGGCGTGCGCTTCAACCTGCCGGACAAGGACGTCTTCGCCATCGACGCGGACGGCCTTCAGCAGAAGGCGTTCTACACGGGCGTGGGGACGACGGTCTTCAACCTGGCCACCAACCCGAAAACGGGTGCGGTGTACGCGACCAACAGCGACGCCAACAACCACACCCGCTTCGAGGGCCCCGGCGCCTTCGGCGGCAGCACGGTGCAGGGCAACATCGCGAAGATGCGCATCACCGTCATCAAGGGGACGACGGTGTCCGCGCGCCACCTGAACAAGCACATCGACTATTCGAAGCTGGCCGGCACCCCCGGCTTCGACCCCACGGCGAAGAACCACAGCCTCTCCACGCCCACGGAGATGGCCATCTCCAGCGACGGCGCGAAGCTGTACGTGGCCGCGTTCAGCTCCAGCAAGGTCGGCGTCTTCGACACCGCGGCGCTGGAGGCGGACACCTTCAATCCCCGGACGGCCAGCGCCAACTACATCCCGGTGAGCGGCGGCGGCCCCAGCGGCCTGGTGCTGGACGAGGCGCGTAACCGCCTCTACGTGATGACCCGCTTCGACAACGCGGTGAAGGTCATCGACCTGTCCACGAAGAGCCAGGTGGCCTCGGCGGCGCTCTACAACCCCGAGCCCGCCTCCGTCGTGCAGGGCCGCCCGTTCCTCTACGACGCGAACTTCTCCTCGGCCAACGGCGAGGCCTCCTGCGCCAGCTGCCACATCTTCGGCGACAAGGACGAGCTCGCCTGGGACCTGGGCAACCCGGATGACCCGGTGACGGCCAACGGCATCGACAAGCGGCTCGCTAGCAGCCTGGAGATTGGCGCGTTCCGCCTGCTCACCGGCCACCCGAGCTCGGACGTCAACGGCACCGGCAACCAGAACTCCTTCCACCCGATGAAGGGGCCCATGACGACGCAGACCCTGCGCGGCATGTCCACCTCGGGCGCCATGCACTGGCGCGGGGACCGGTCGACGGGCTTCTTCGGCTCGGGTTCGTACGATGAGGCCCTGTCGTTCAAGAACTTCGTCGTCGCCTTCCCGGGGCTGCTCGGCCGCGTGGATCAGCCCACCGAGGCGGAGATGAACCAGTTCACGAACTACCAGCTCCAGGTGCAGCTGCCGCCCAACCCCATCCGCAAGCTGGACAACTCGCTCACGTCCACGCAGGCGGCCGGCCGCGACTTCTACTTCGGCAGCCGCCGAGTGGACGGCCTGGCGATTGGCAGCAACACCGGCTTCAACTGCAATGGCTGTCACACCATCGACGCCGCGCAGGGCTTCTTCGGCACCGACGGTCAGGCCAGCTTCGAGGGAATCAGCCAGATCATGAAGATTCCCCACGTGCGCAACATGTACACGAAGGTCGGCATGTTCGGCTTCCCGGACAGCAGCTTCTTCCAGCACTCGGAGACCGGGCCCACGGGCGATCAGATCCGCGGCTTCGGCTACACGCACGACGGCGCGGTGGACACGCTGTTCCGCTTCTTCAGCGCCATCGTCTTCTCCAACACCAGCATCGGCGGGCCGCTGGTGGGCTTCCGCAGCGACACCGAGCGCCGCGAGGTGGAGGCCTACATGATGGCGGTGGACTCCGACCTGGCGCCCATCGTCGGACAGCAGGTGACGCTCACGTCGACGAACGCCTCCGCGGTGGGAGCGCGCATCGACCTGCTCATCGCCCGGGCGAAGGCGCCGTTCGTGTCGAAGATCCTCGGAGGCTCCACGTATGAGGCCGACCTGGTGGCGAAGGCCGCCATCGGCACGCGCGTGAAGGGCTTCCTCTTCGACCGCGCAGCCGGCACGTGGAAGCCGGACGACGGCACCGCCAACCTCACCACCACGGCCCTGCGCGCGCTGGCGAACACGCTGGGCCAGGAGGTGACCTTCACCGCGGTGCCTCCGGGCTCCGGCACTCGCATCGCGCTCGACCGGAACCTGGACGGCAGGCTCGACGGTCAGTGATGGACTGACGTGGCGTGGATGGCCCCCTGCCCCGCTTCCCCGGCGACCCCGGGGAGGCGGGGCTTTTTCGTGTCCGATGGCCGGGGCTCTCAAATAACTGAGATGCCTGCCGGGTGCGTTCCTCCGGAAAACGATGGGATGACCATGGCCTGGCAGCTGCATCAGCGCCGGGACTCAATCCCAGGAGGACGCAGATGCGACTCACCGTTCCGTTGATGGCCCTCACCACGCTGCTGGTGGCTTGTGGGGAGGTCGAAGTCTCCCTCTCCACGGACGCCACGGCGTATCGGTCCGGCGACACCGTCCAGCTCGAGCTGCGCAACGAGGGCACTCGCGAGGTGGGCTACAACCTCTGCGACGTGCGGGTCGAGCGCAGGGAGGACACCGGGTGGAGCCACACACCGCACCTGGGCGAGACCGAGGCATGCCAGGCCATCCAGCACACGCTGAAGGCCAGCGCCCGGGCCCAGGGCACGCTGAGGCTCCCCTCGGAGCTGGCCGCGGGCGAGTACCGCATCGTGCACGACGTGGACACCCGGGAGACCGACTCCCAGGGGCGGGCCGTCCAGGAGCCGGTGATCAGCAACTCCTTCCTCATCGAGCAGTGACGGTCGTGTTCCATTGCTCGACCATCAGGTCGATGAAGCGCCGCACCTTCGCTGGCAGGTGACGTTTGCTCGGGTAGAGCGCCATGATCGGGACGTGCTCCGTCTCACAGGACGGAAGCAGCGCCTTGAGCCGCCCGCTCGCCAGGTCTTCGTTGACCAGGAAGCCGGGAAGATAGGCGATGCCCAGCCCCGCGACGGCTGCGTCCCGGATCGCCTCGCCACTGTCGAGCCGCAGGCGGCTTCGTCCCTCCACCTTCACCGTGGAGCCGCCCTTCTGGCGCAGGTGCCAGTGCTGCCGTCGCGTCCGGCTGCTGAAGACCAGACACTCATGCGCTGACAGGTCCTCCGGCGTGCTGGGTTCGCCGCGCGCCTCCAGGTAGGCGGGCGCCGCGCAGACAAACACCGGGTATCGGGCCACGGTCCGCGAAACCAGGCGCGTATCGGTGCTGGAGGCATTGATGCGCACCGCCAGGTCGTAGCCCTCCTCGATGATGTCCGAGACGCGATCGGAGAAGCTCACCTCCGCCTGCACCTCGGGCCAGGTCCGCAGATAGTCCCGCAGCAGGGGAAGGACATGCAGTCTGCCGAACGCGGCGGGCAGCGTGAGCCGCAGCAACCCTCGGGGAGTACCCGTGCGCTGCCCGACACTGGCCTCCGCGTCGTCCAGGGCCGCGAGGACCTGCAGGCAGTGCTCATGAAAGACACGGCCCTCGTCGGTGAGGCTCAGGTGGCGTGTCGTGCGATTGAGCAGGCGCACCCCCAGGCGGGATTCCAGCCGGGCCAATGCCTTGCCCGCAGCCGAGCGCGTCAGACCGAGGGCCTCTCCGCCGCCCACGAAGCTGCCCGCGTCCACGACGGACATGAAGGCGAAGATCTCATCCAGGTGGGCGCGTTTCATCGAGGGCGCTCGATTGTAGCGACCGCGTCGCTGGAGAGGGGAACGCTGTTCGTCAATGGTCCCGGTATACGAGTCCGGCACTCGCCTCCCCTCTGGAGATCATCCATGCCCGTGACCCTGCTCAACCCCGACGGAATCATGAAGCCCGACGTGTACCGGCAGGTGGCCATCGCCACCGGCACCCAGCAGGTGCACATCGCGGGACAGGTCGCGTACGACGCGGATGGACAGCTGGTCGCTCGCGGCGACCTGGCCGGACAGGTGGCGCAGGCCTACCGCAACGTCGCCATCGCTCTCGCGGCGGCTGGGGCGACGTTCGACGACGTCGTCCGGCTGACGTTCTACGTGGTCGACTGGAAGCGCGAATCGATGCCTGACTTCCTCGCCGGCATCGAGCAGGTCGCCAGGGAGCTGCGGATCTCTCCGGCGCCGGCCTCGCTGATCGGGGTCTCCGTGCTTTACGAGCCGGGCGTCCTTGTGGAGATCGAAGCCACGGCCGTCGTGGGCTGAGCCGCTTCTCAACCAGATCGGCGGCGCCGCGACCTGGCGCGGGGGTGCGGCGGCTTCTCGCGCGGCGGCTGCCTGGCGGCCTTGGGGGCCGGGGGCGTCCGGGCGAGGTGGAGCATCTGGTAGAGGCTCAGCAGCATCATCGTCACCGCGCGGGACGCGTCAGGGGCGGAGGACTTCTCGTCCCCCGTGTCCTTCGGGACAAAGGGACGCCAGGCCTCCTCCAGTTGGATCCGGAGCCGCAGGTGCTCTCCGGTGATGCGCAGCCGCTGAAGCTTCGCACCGGGCGGAAGGAGCACCGCCGCCCGGGCCCGGTCGAGCGACAGCGCCGCGAGCCCCGGGTGCCGTTTGGCCTTCACGCGCAGACGGGCCTCCAGGAACAGCGTGTCGCTCTGCTTGGACTTCGTGCGCCGCCGTGGCCCGTCGGGTCCATGGTCGCTGACCTTGATCCTGCGGCGCTCCACCGCGCTCAGCCTCAGGTGCGCGCCATCCGCCAGCCGCGTCTCCAACAGGAGCCACGGATCCAGCACATCCGGCGGAGCACTCTTGCGGTACTTCACCATGAACAGGCTCGAACCCGGTCCCTCGGGACGGGGGTCGGGACGAAGCCGCAGGCGCACGGACGTGTCCGGTGCGAGGTCCGCCTTGAGGCGCTGAAGCACCCGGACGACCAGCTCTGGCCGGCGGTTCGGGTCGTCGCCAGGGTGCCCGGCCGCGTGGAAGCGGGTGAAGAGCAAGCTCCGAACAAACAGTGCGGCCGCCAGCCCAATCCCCAGGACTCCCGCCACGACGGACAGCGGGCCCTCGGCGGTGCCAGCAATCCCGATGCACAGGATGATGCCCCCCAGCGGCGCCAGGGACCGCACTCCGGCCGTCAGGCGGTGCCTGAAGCGGCGGGCCTTCTGGGTCGCCAGGAGCGCGCGCAGGGCACCCTCCACGCCTGGCAGGGGTCCTTCGGTTGTCAGGGCATCCAACGCCGGGTCAATGCCATCCGAAGCCGCCAAGGGGCCCCTCCTTCCAACATGGACATGTTCGGGAGCAGCCATGCTAGCCGATATGCTGGGTGCCCATGAGCCCCTCCCCCCTCCAGGATGAAGCCGCGCCCCACCGCGACGGCTACGCTCGACGCGTCGGCTTGTTCTCCGGGGTGATGCTCGTCATTGGCGGAATCATCGGTTCGGGCATCTTCCTCAACCCGGCCATCGTCGCGCAGCGCGTGCATACGCCAGAGCTCACCCTGACCGTGTGGCTGCTCGGCGGAGGCGTGGCGCTCATTGGCGCCTTCATCTACGGGGAATTGGGCCAGCGCATCCCCAAGGCGGGCGGCAGCTATGTCTATCTGCGCGATGCCTTCGGCCCGCTGCCCGCGTTCCTCAACGCGTGGGGATTGATGCTGATGATCGCCACCGGGGCCATCGCCGCGGTGGCCGTCACCTTCGCCAACTACACCCTCGCGCTCACCGGCCTGGGGCCCGGGTTCCGCTTTCCCCTCGCCGTCGGCGCCATCCTCCTGCTCTCCGGGGTGAACTACTTCGGGGTGCGGTCCGGGGCGCTCACGCAGAACATCTTCACCGTGCTCAAACTGCTGGCGCTCGCGGGGCTCGTGGGCGCGGGGCTCCTGCTCGAAAGCGCCCATCCCGCCGCGGTGGAAGTCGTTGCCGCTCCGGAGGCGCCCGACTCCCTGGTGCTCGCGCTGGGCGCGGCGCTCGTCCCGGTGCTGTTCAGCTACGGAGGGTGGCAGCAGACGAACTTCGTGGCCGAGGAGATGGTCGACCCCGAGCGCAACCTGCCACGCGCGCTGCTGCTCGGCGTCATCGGCGTGGTGACGGTGTACCTGCTCGCGAACCTCACCTACCTGCGCACGCTCGGCGCGGCGGGGCTCGCGGCGAGCAGCGCCCCGGCGGCGGACGCGCTCGGCCAACTCATCGGGCCCGCGGGCCGCACGTTCATCACCCTGGGCGTCGCCCTCTCCACCTTCGGGTTCCTCAACCTCGTCATCCTCGTGTCGCCGCGCGTGTACCAGGCCATGGCCGCGGACGGACTGTTCTTCCCGTGGATGGCCCGGCTGCACCCGCGCTACCACACGCCCTCCAACGCCATCCTCTTCCAGGCGGCCTGGGCCATCTTCCTCACGGGCACGGGCACGTACGGCGAGCTGCTCGATTACGTCGTCTTCGCCGACTGGCTCATCTTCGGCGCCACGGCCGCGACGCTGTTCGTCTACCGCGCTCGCGAACGGCAGGGGCTGGTGCCCCGCGCCGCGTACCGGGTGCCCGGCTATCCTGTCACCCCGCTCCTCTTCATCGCGGCGGCGCTGTACGTCCTGCTGGGCTCGGCGGCCTCCAACCCTCTCAACGCGCTCAAGGGCACGTTGCTGTTTGGCGCGGGCGTGCCCGTGTTCCTGTTCTGGAGCCGGCGCACCCGGCGGCCGGAGGCCCCGCCGGCCCTGGGCGCGCCTTGACGCTCCGAACGCGACTGTCATTGATTGAAGCCATGCGAAGGCGCGTATGTGTTTGACCTGCTCGCCCGCCTACCCGGCGAGCGGGGGCGCACCGAACCCAGGCGGCGTGTATGAGTAGACCCGTGGAAACCCCCTAGCCTGCCCCCCAACGCAATGTGCAACACGGGCTGAACGAAATCATCCGCACCCACAGGAACTACCTGATTTGCTCGTTCTGATTTGCAGTTAAATCAAGACCAGTGCTAGGAATGCCTCGGCTTCGGCCAACCCCACACAATCAACTCAGGAGTAGTCCATGACGAGGAACGTGAAGCGTTTCCTGGCTGCCTCCCTGTTGTCCCTCGCGCCGTCTGTTGCCTTCGCCGGTACGGTCGAACTCGGGTTCCCCGACTTCCTCTCCCAGCGCGGCGAGTACGTCAGCGTTCGCGAGGGCGCGACCGAAGTTCCCCAGGTGAAGGGCGGAGCCGCCATTGGCCCGGCCCTGGAGAACTTCTTCGTCTCCAACCAGAGCGGCGCCACCATCTCCCTGGGCCTCCAGATCGTGACCGGCACGTTCAATGGCGTGTACTCGCCCTATCCCGTGCCCACCGCCAACCTGGGCGGGTTCCAGATCGACGCCCCCGCGCCGGCCCCGTCGTTCTCCCAGCAGTACTACTGGACGGTCGACCCGGCGAACCCGGCCGGCGCGAAGACGTGCATCTGGCGCGTGGACATCGCGGACTCCGCGGGGACCTGCACCGCGACGGTCTATTACAACACCTATGGCGGCGCCGTCTGTGCCCTCGACACCATCAATTCCTACATCGACATCAACACCTGCTTCGCGCAGATCGTCACCATCATGCAGTGACGTGAGCCTCACGCCGCCCGGGGCCGTTGTATGAGGCCTCGGGCGGTGCCCGAGAGACGACCCATGAGGCGCAAGCATTGGCATTGGCGAGTCGCCACCACCCAACGGGAGCTCGATGACGCGGCTCGCATCCGCTGGGCTGTCTTTGGCGGAGAGCTGGGATTGCTGTCCGAGCAATCGGCCCTGTCACGGCGGGAAGTGACCTGCGTCGACACGCTCGACACCACCGTGCATGTGCTCGTCCATGACGGCGCCGAACCGGTGGCGACGATGCGGGTGGCGTTGCCCAACGCGGAAGTGGCGGCGAACCTGGGCGGGACGGTGGGACTCGAGTTGGAGCAGAGAATGGACCTCTCGGCCTTGATCCGGCCGGGGATGGTGTTCGCCGAGCCCTCGCGCTTCTGCGTGCTGCCGAAGTGGAGGCGCTCCGAGGCCGTGACCTGGCTGCAGGCGGGCATGTACGCGGAGAGCCGGCGGCGCGGGGTGACCCATTGGATTGCGTCCGCGAACCTGGAGACGGATTCGCCCGAGGACGCACTGCTGTCGTGGCAGGTGGTGGCGAGCCGGGGATGGCGGAGTCCGTGCTTCCGGGTGGACGTGCCCGATCCACGGGAGGCCGCGGTGCACTCCCGGACCCCCTTCTACACACCGGAGGAGCGGTCCCGGGCGAAGCAGGGGCTGTTGGACGGACTGCGGGTTCCCAGGTCGCCCTCGCTCTTCGCCAGGACGATGGGGGCGCGCTTCATCGCGGAGCCGCTCTACGACGCGTATTTCCAGTGGTTCACGCTGCCGCTCATCATGGCGCTGGATGAAATCCCGGCGGACTCCCTGGCGCGCTTCCACGCGCTGGAGAACAGCCTGAGCTCCGCCGCCTAGACCCGGCGCGGCGCTTCCCTTCCTTCGTCTTCAACACACATCCGCCGGGAGCCCAGACGGCCCCGGACAGGAGACGCACGTGCAAACACAGACAGAGCATCAGGCGGGAGCGAACTGGCTGGCGGCGCTGGACGCGGAGGCGCGAGCGCTGGTGGCGGCGGTGGATGCGCAGCCCGACGCCCGCCTCATGCTCGAAGGCACCCTCGACGCGGAGGGCTACATCCACTACCTCGTCCAGACGTACCACTACGCCCGCTGGAGCACGGCGCTGCTCAGCGAGGCGGGCCATCGGCTGAGGCAGCTTGGACGCCATCCGGAGCTGGCGGAGCTCTTGATCCAGAAGGGGGAGGAGGAGCGGGGGCACGACCTGTGGTTGCTGTCCGACCTGAAGAACCTGGGGTGTACGGAGGAGCAGGTGGAGGCGGCGGCGAAGAGTCCGGCGGTGGATGCCTATACGGGGTGGAACTTCTTCACCTCGCGCGCGGGCGTACCGACGGCGGTGCTGGGGACCGCTTACGTGCTGGAGTACCTGTCGCAGACGCGGGCGGGCCGGTGGGCGGAGCGGATGCAGGCGGCGGCCGCCATTCCCAACATCCACAAGTCGGTGACGTTCCTGCGCAGCCATGGGGCCCTGGACGGAGACCACGTGGCGGAGATGGTGAAGATCCTGGGGAAGCTGACGGACCCCGAGGATCAGGAGGCCATCCTCTTCTCGGCGCGGGTCGCCCGGAGCGTCTACCCGCGCATCTTCCGTGAGGGTGGCGCCTCCAGCCGTCCGCTCGCGGCATAGGGACCGCCGGATTCGGCTACGCTCACGGCGCGCGGCCGGGAGCATGGGGCCCTGACCGCGACGGGACAGGGGCAACGAAGATGAGCGCGGTCGTCGCGGGAGTGTGTCTGCTGGTGGAGCTGGGGTTGGGCGTGGCGCTGCTGGTCGGCACCTTCTTCACCCTGGCCTTCAGCAGTGAGTCATACCGGCACTCCGCCACGCCGCTGCATCAGGCGTTGAACGGGCTGGCCTTCGTGCTCGCGGTGCTTCCGCTGCTCCTCACGCTCTGGGTCGGCTGGCGGCGCTTCCTGTCGGACCGCTCGTTCGACCCGGTCCCGCTGGGGATGGGCCTGCCCATGGTGGCGCTGGTCGCGTGCGCCGTCACTGCCTTCCTGGCCATCATGGGCGGCGAGTGGGCGACGTCGCGCCACCGCGCACGGCAGGAGCAGGAAGCGCGGCTCGCGCTGCGCGCCGCGGTGGAAGGGGGGGCGGTGGACAAGGCGTGTGACCTGGTGGCCGCGGATCCGCGCGCTTCCGCCGAGGACATGCGCCGTTGCCGCGAGTTCATCGAGTCCCGCCCCGATACAGAGGCCCGCTGGACGCAGCTTGCGAAGTTCGCCGACGAGCGCGGCGGCTTCACGACCTGGCACCTGGGGCAGACGGGGCTCGCGCCGGACTGGGAATGGGGCAAGGCGGTGCCGGTCATCCGGCACGACCAGGAGTGGTTCCTCCGCACGTTCTATGAAACGTGGCTGGCCCGGACGCAGGAGCTGCCGACCCTGGACGACCTGGGCCGGTTGCAGCTCGCCCTCCAGACCAGCACCCGCTACCTGGGCTGGGATGCCCGGGCCGTGGAGACCCTCCGCACCCAGGTGCTCCCCACGCTGAGCGCGCGGCTGGAGGCACAGGACGCCCGCCTGCGCGCGCTGCCGGGCATGGACCCCTGGGTGCTGGACGCGATCCGGGACCGGATGCAGAGCCTCCAGACAAAGCCTGACGAGGGCGTGGAGCCCCTGCCTCCGCTGCCGGGGACGCCGTCGCCGGGAGACATCGGCGTGGCGCGAATGGACGACACGGGCGCGCTGGACCTGTGGCTGCGCGCCACACCCACCTCGGGGGCCTTTGGTGACGTCTACGTGCGCCGGGCTTCGTACGACAGCGAGTACGAGAAGTGGCTGAAGTACCTGGGGCCGCTGCGTCCCGGGGAGCTTCGGTTCATCCCCGCGCCTTGAGCATCAGCTTCCCGGTGAGCAGCTCGCGCATGCTCGTCGGCTCACGCCCGAGCAGCTGCCGCAGCGTGGGGTCGACGGCCGCGAACTCACCGTCGCGGCTCGCGCGGTAGAGGCCGAGCGAGATGCCGACCACGGGCGCGGGCATGCCGCTCGCCACGAGCTTCGCGCGCATCGCGTCCTCCGACACGGTGCTTCGACGGATGGGACGTCCGAGGATGCCCGACGCGACGTCGCACAGCTCACCGAAGTCGAGCGCCTGCGACGCCGTGAGCGGCGGCGTCGGCCCGTCGAAGCGACCCTCGTTCGTCAGGATCACCGCCGCCGCCTCCGCGAGGTCGGCGTGCGTGGTCCAGGAGACCTTCCCGTCCGCGGGCGCCTCGAAGACGCCCGATGGCAGGGCCCGCTCCAGCAGGAACGCCGCGCTCGAGGCGTAGAAGCCATTGCGCAGCGAGGTCCACGCCAGACCGGACCCGGCCAGCATCTGCTCCGTCGCCGCGTGGTCGAGCATCGGAGGAAACGCCGACGAACGGCTCGCGCCCATGTGGCTCGTGTAGACGATGCGCCGCGCGCCGGCGGACCGCGCGGCGTCAATGGCGGAGCGATGCTGGGCCAAAGGATCGCCCCCATGCGCGGCGGCGTTCGACGAGACCACCAGCACCTGGGTCGCGCCCTCGAAGGCCTGCGCGAGGCTCGTCGGCTCCGCGAAGTCCCCCCTCCGCACCCGGACACCGCGCGCCGCCAGGTCCTGGGCCTTCTGGACGTCCCGGACGCTGACCGCCACCCGGTCCACGGGGACGCGGGCGATGAGCTTCTCCACGATGAGGCGGCCAAGCTGCCCCGTTGCTCCGGTCACGACGATCATTGAACGTCCCCTCTTCCGTATCCTCGGAAACGAAAACTGGATACCAACGATAACGTAGCGACCGCTATCGCCGTTATCAAGTGTTCGTTACCGCCGTTCCGGAAGCCGCGTGTTAAGTCGGTCGCATGAAGGATCGCGAGAAGGCCGCCGCCGAAGACGCCGAGGGCCCCGATACGCGTGCGCGCATCCTGGCGGCCGCCGCGGAGCTCATCGCTTCTGGAGGGCCCGACGCCGCGACCACACGTGCCGTGGCCGCCGCGGCCGGTGTGCAGGCGCCGACCCTCTACCGGCTCTTCGGAGACAAGCGCGGCCTCCTGTCAGCCGTGGTCGAGCACGAGCTGACGAGCTACGTGGCGAAGAAGGCCGCGCGCAAGCCGCACCCGGATCCGCTTCAGGACCTGCGGATGGGCTGGGACATGCACGTCGCGTTCGGACTCAGCCATCCAGGCTTGTTCGCGCTCATGTGCAGCGACCTGGAGCCAGCCCCCCAGTCCTCCGTGAGCAGCACGGGGAATGAAGTCCTGCGGCGCCGCATCCGGAACATCGCGCTCGCGGGCCGGCTGCGGGTCAGTGAAGAGCGGGCGCTCGGCCTCGTGTCGTCGATGTGCAACGGCGCCGTGCTCACGCTCCTGCGCCAGCCTGAAGGGCAGCGCGACCTGGGGCTGTCGGAGGCCGCGAGAGAGACGGTCATGGCCGCGATCACCAGCGAGGCCGCCCCTCAGGCGAACACGGAGGTTCGTTCAGCGGCCACCACGCTGCGCGCCTCCCTGGACCGGCTCACCGTCCTGACCCCAGGCGAGAGCGCGCTGTTGAGCGAACTGCTGGCGCGCATCACGGACGCCGGGTGACAACGCGTCGTCAGGCAGGGGCCAGGCGCCAGTCCCCTGCCTGAAGAGTCCCGCTACGGCATCGGACGCGAACCGGAGGACGGCGCTTCCGGAACCGCGGGCCAGCCGTTGGGCCAGGTGATGGCATCCACGAGCATCACCCGAGCCGTGTGGGCGCTGTTCCACGCGTGATAGACCATGACCGTGTCCCCGCCGGGTCCGGTGACCACCGAGTTGTGGCCGGGCCCCACCCAGCCGCCGCCCGTCTTGAGGATGGGGTTGCCCAGCTTCGTATAGGGCCCCAGCGGGCTCGTGGCCCGGGCCACTCCCACTGCGTAGGTGCTGTTGGCGTACGAGTTGCCGCTATAGAAGAGGTAGTAGTAGCCACCCCGCGCGACGACCCACGGCGCCTCGACGACGCCGCCCTCCCAGCCGAGCGTGTTGCTCATGAGCGTGCGGCGCGTGCCGGTGAGCGACAGCCCATCCGCCGACAGCGTCTGGCCATAGATGGGCGTGGGCTGCCCCACCGCGTTCCCGTCCGCCTTCCACACCAGGTACGGCACGCCCGCGGTGTCGTAGAAGAACGTGGCGTCAATCATCCCCATGCCCGCGTCATGCACCAGCGGATGGCCCAGGTCCGTGAAGGGCCCCAGCGCGCTGGTGGCCGTCGCGGCGCCGATGGACAGCTTCCCGTCCTGGTGGCGCGCGGTGAAGTACGCGATGTACCGGCTGCCCACCTTGTGGAGCTCCGGCGCCCAGTAGTCACCCGTGGCCCACGTCGGACGGCGCGCGGAGGGGAAGATGTTGCCGGCGGCCGTCCAGGTGACCAGGTCCTTGGACGTGCGCAGCGGGAACGCGTTGGCCGCGCCCCCGGACGTGCAGGCCGCGACGTACTGCGTGCCGTCGTGGATGACGCCCGGGTCCGCGCAGTCCACGGGCACCACGGGGTTCTGGTAGAGCCCGCCACAGCCCGTGTAGCGCAGCGAGATGCCGCACGCGTTGCTGCCGCTGAAGTACGGCGACCAATCGTTCGACAGCACCGTGTACGAATTGGGGGACGCATTGGTGCAGCCCCGGTCCCACCACACGCGGCCGCCCACGTCGTCGTACTGCGCCGGGTGCCCCGCGGGGTGCAACCACGCCGGACCGTAGGTGACGCGCGTCGCGCAGGCCGTGGCGCCGGAGCAGTCGGAGGTGTCGAGCGCCATCACACAGGCGTTGGACCCGGTGAAGTACGGCTTCCAGCCGTTCGACAACACGGCGTAGGAGTTGGAGCCTTCGTTGACGCAGCTGCCGTCCCACGTCACCAGACCGCTTGCGATGTCGAACTGCTCCGGGTGCCCGGGGTGGATCCACCGGTCCCCGTAGGTGATGCGTGTGCTGCACGCGAGCGCCCCCGTGGACGTGGCCACCGGGGCCTCGTCCACGAGGGGGCCGTCGGAACGCTCCTCACCACACCCCGCCGCGAGCGCGGCGAGGACGACGGCGGACAACAACGGGGGGTTCTTCATCGATGGACCTCCAGGCCTGCGAAGACTTGGAAGTCCTATTTATCAGTTTTTACTTGTTGTCGAGATTCCATCCCATCCCGGGCGTGGGCAGGGTCGGTCAGCGAACCTCGAGCTCGTAGATGCGCGTCGCCGGGTCGCCGTTCTGGGACGGAGTGGTGATGTTGAGCTTGATGTAGCGCGCGGAGGTGGCGCTGATGGCGTGGGTGGAGGTGTTGGCGGTGTTGTTGGTCACCGTCACCGGGGTGCTCCAGGTCGTGCCGTTGCTGGAGGTCTGGAGGGTGAAGGCCCGGGTGTTCCAGGTGCTCGCTTCGCCGCCCGCGCCGGCATGCTGGACGGTGAAGCTGCTGACCGTCTGCACGGAGCCGAGATCCACCTGCATCCAGGCGCCCGACACCAGCGAGCAGAACTTGTCGGTGGTGCCGCCGGAGACGCTCCCGTTGACTGCCTTGGCCGGCGTTTCGCTGCTGTTGCAGGCGGTGGAGCCGGTCGCCGGTTTGTTGAGCGCCAGGTTGGCGTAGCCCGCGCCGACCGAGACGGTCTGCGTCCGGGTGTGGCTGGCGCCACCGTTGTCCGTCACGGTCAGGCTGACGTTGTAGTTGCCAGCGCTGGCATAGACCCGGCTGGGATTCGTCGCGGTCGAGCCGCTGCCGTCGCCGAAGCTCCAGCTGCGCGAGGCGATGGTGCCGTCGCTATCGCTGGAGGCGTCGCTGAAGGTCGCGGTGAGTCCGCTCACGGTGACGCCGAAGTTGGCCACGGGCGGGGTGTTGCCGCTGACCGCCGTGTTGATGGCCGCCGCGTACTGCGCGCTCGTGCCCTGCGCCGCGCACTTCTGGATGTCGTCGTACAGCCACATGAAGCCGCCGTTGATGCCGGCGGTGCTCTTCCAGTTGCTCATCCGGCTCTGCACCGAGGCCGGGCTGTCGCCGCTGGCGCAGTTGGTGCCGTGGCGCGACCACAGGCCCGGGTCGACGGTCATGCCCATCGCGGTGTTCCAGCTCGCGGGGTTGTTGCCGGCGCCGCCGTCGTAGACCTGAAGGTAGATGCCGTCGACCGCGGAGCCGAGGTTGTTCCTGAGGTTCCGCCAGAAGGTCTGCTGGGTGTAGGGCGCGAAGGTGATCTTGAAGCCCTGGCCGATGAGCATCTGTCCGAACTGCGTGGTCGGAGCGAGGTCGTAGGCGCTCTCGTCGTCGAAGTTGACCGCGTCGGCGCCGGTGGCGGCCTTCAGCGCCTGGAAGTTGCGGTACAGGATGCTGTTGGTGCCGGTGCCGCAAACGAGCGTGCTGCCGCAGCCGGCGGCGGTGCCGTTGACCAGCCGGGCCATGCGCTCGAAGTCGGGGACGCTCCAGGCGCCAATGGACACCTCGATGCGATTGACCGAAGTCGGCGCCGTCTTGAGCGTGGCCAGCCGCGTGGGCCAGGCCGGGTCGCCGATATAGGCGCCGTTCCTGACGACCGGGATGTCGTTGTAGACGAGGTCGCCGTTGTCCTCGATGTGGAAGCTCCAGAGGATCACGGTGGTGAAGCCCGAGCCGCGCAGGTCGTTCATCACCGCGGTGCCGCCGGAATAGAACGGGCCGCCGCCGTAGATCGCGGAGTCAGCAAGGGCCACTGGCGAGACCGTGGCCAGCGCGAGGGCAAGGCAGGACGCGAGTTGCTTCGACTTCGGCATGGTGTGCTCCCCCTGTCGCCATCGTTGGCGACAGGGAGACATTGCGAGCACGGAAACCAGCAAGTCAATTCTATTCAGACAAACTGGAATATACTGGAAAAATCACTCGGCGCGGAAATGCGACTCCGCGATGGAGGCGCCCCAGCAGCAGGCGGCCTCGCCCTCTGCATCGGTGGGCAGCGTGGTGTGGAGCGGACCACCCGCCTTCACGTCCTCGAAGTAGAAGAGGTTTTTCGGGAGGAGGACGAGCGCACGGTCCGCCTTGCGCGTGCGCAGGGTGAGTTGCGCCAACGCCGGGTCGGCCACGTCCGCGGGGCCCTTGGGGAAGAAGGCCTCCCGCTTCGGCGGAGCACGTTCACCCTCCGGGATGCAGCCACCCTCCTCCGTGGAGACCTCCACCTCGCGCACGTGGCAGCCCTTGCCTTCCGCGAAGTGGAACACCGCCCGCACCTTCGTGAAGTAGCAGTCTGGGGTGCCGCAGTCCGCGCTGTGGACGTCCGCCACCACCGTCAGTCGCACCTTGTTTCCAGGCAGGGACTCCACCATGCCGCTGCGCGCATAGCGCTGGAACAAGGGGGCCTGGGCGCAGCTGGAGGGCACCGGAGCACCGGGCTTCGCATCCGCCGCCCGGGGGGCACCACCAGGCACGGACAGCAGGAGCGCGAGGAGGGGCGAGACGTGCTTCAGGGACATGGCTGAAGTCATATCAGGCGCCGGTCCAATCCATCGACCGTTTGACGGGCTCCGCGCTTGGGAGCACGGTTCGGATCAGCGAGGTGAACATCATGAAACGGGTCGCTCTGCTTCTCTCTCTGGCCTCCGCCGGCTGCGCGTCCAGCCAGCGTCCAGCTCCCACGGATCGCTATCTCCTGACGGGCACGCGGCTCTATGTGGCTCCGGACGCGCCCCCGTTGGACAACGCCTGGGTGGTCGTGAGCGGCGGGAGGATCGAAGCCATGGGCTCCGCGCCGGTTGCTCCGCCTCCCGGAGTGCGGCTCGAGGACGCCTGCAGCGGTGGGGTGATCACCGCGGGGTTCCAGAACAGCCACGTCCACTTCACGGATGCCGCGTTCGCCGGAGCCGGCAGCCGTCCGCGCGACGAGCTTCAGCCACCGCTGAGCGGGATGACCACGCGCTTCGGCTTCACGACGGTCGTCGATACCGGCTCCGACCCCGCGAACACGGAGGCGCTTCGCCAGCGCATCGAGCGAGGCGAGCTGCAGGGGCCGGCGATCCTCACCGTTGGCTCCCCGATGTATCCGGAGAAAGGCATTCCCTTCTACCTGAGGGACCTGCCGCCCGAGCTGCTGGCGCGGCTTCCGCAACCCGCGTCGGCGGAGGAGGCCCGCGCCATCGTCCGCAAGAATGTCGGGGACGGCGCGAAGGGGACCAAGCTGTTCGTCGCCACGCCCCAGGGAGGTGGGGAGATCCGGCGCATGGCCGCGGACGTCGCTCGCGCCGCGGCGGATGAAACCCACCAGCGGGGTGGCCTGGTCATGGTGCACCCCACCGACCCCGAGGGCGTAAGTGCCGCCGTGCAGGCTGGCGTCGACGTCATCGTGCACACGACCATCGATTCACCGAAGACCGAGTGGAGCGCGGAGCTCGTCGGCCAGATGGTCGCGCGCCACGTTTCCGTGGTGCCGACGTTGCAGCTCTGGGGGTACGAGCTCGCCAAGGCGGACGTGCCCGCTGACGTGCGCGACCGCCTGGTGGGGAGCGCCGAACGGCAGCTCGCGGCGTTCTCCAGCGCGGGTGGCCAGGTCCTGTTCGGCACCGACGTCGGGTACATGACGGACCTGGATCCGACGCAGGAATACGTCCTCATGGCCCACGCGGGGCTGACACCGATGCAGCTCCTCGCATCGTTGACCACCGCCCCCGCTGCGCGCTGGAGCGCCGCCGAGCGCCGGGGCCGAGTCAAGCCGGGCTTCGACGCCGACCTCGTGGTGCTCAACGGCGATCCCGCAACGGATGTCCGGCGGCTCGCCGACGTGAAGTGCACGATTCGAACAGGCAAGGCGCTCTTCGTCCGCGCTTCCGCCGAGTAGCGGATTGCCACGCATCCGCAGCGTCAACGGCGAGGACACGAACCGCGGCGCGGCGAACTACCGCTGTGTCGAAACGCTCGGCGTGGACTCCGAGCCCACGACCTCGCAGGACACGGAGGTGCCGTACATCCTGGAGCTTCAGTCGCGGACCAGCGCCACGTCATCCACCTGCAGCCAGGTGTCGCCCGTGTTCGCCCAGGTTCCGGCGTACACCTCCACGCTGTAGTTGGCGCCGGAGTTGAAGGTGACGGACTGGAACGTGTAGCCGCCCAGCGGCTGCGTCAGGTGCACCTCGTTGAGGATGGGGCCGCCGTTGAGCATGCGCGCGCCGAAGTAGCCGTCATCCTGGTTGGAGGACGTCTTCACCCAACCCGTCAGCGTGTAGACGGTGTTGGGCGTCACCGCGACCTCCTGCTTGAGGGCGTTCCAGCCGGTGTTGTTGCGCACGAAGCCGTTGTTGGCGCCGGTGCGCGCGAAGCCCAGCCCCCGGTCGACGCCGCCGTTGCCCTGCACGTACCAGGGGGAGGTGGCGGTGGAGGACGGCTGCTGTTCGAAGCCGCCCTGCGCCACCAGGTTCGCGCCCCGCGTCAGGCTCACGTCGTCCAGCTGCGCCCAGGTGTCGCCTGTGTCCGCCCACATGCCGCCGTACACCTCCACGAGGGTGTTCGCGCCGGAGTTGAAGGTGACGGTGCGCTCCGTCCAGGACGGCAGCGAGCCGTACTGCGTCTCCCCCAGGATGGGGCCATTGCCCGCGGCGCGCGCGCCGAAGTAGCCCCGGGTGGTGTTGGGCGAGGAGCGCAGCCAACCCTTGAGGGTGTAGTCCGTGTACGGCTGCACCACGACGCTCTGCTTGAGCGCGTTCCAACCGCTGGACGCGCGCACGAAGCCGTTGTCCTGGCCGGAGCGCGCACCGCCCAGCGCCCGGTCGATGCCGCCCGCGCCCGCCAGGTACCAGGGCGCCATCGTCGGCGTCGCGGCCTGCGTCTCGAAGCCCGGCTCGGACAGCAGGTTGTTGCCCTCCGCGTCGGCCGTGAGCGTCGCGCGCATCAGGAACGTGTTGTA
Source organism: Corallococcus sp. AB045 (assembly GCF_003668895.1). Lineage (NCBI taxonomy): Bacteria > Pseudomonadati > Myxococcota > Myxococcia > Myxococcales > Myxococcaceae > Corallococcus > Corallococcus sp. AB045. The sequence continues at coordinate 65,434 of NZ_RAWN01000008.1, read as the reverse complement.
GGGCGTCCACTGCGAGGTGATGAAGTACAGCTCGCTGGCGCTGTTGCCCCACGGGTGGATGAAGCCGTTGTAGATGCCAGGGAAGGCGGCGCCGGTGGCCAGCAGCTTCTCCCCGCTCCACGGCCCGGTGGGCGTGCCCGCGTCGCGCATCACCACGGCCTGCCGGTGCTCGTTGAGATACGTCATCAGGAAGCGGCCCAGCGCGGCGTTGTAGGCGACGGACAACTCCCCCGCGATGCCGATGACCACCGGGCGCGCCGCCGCCTGGGACGCGGACCAGCCGTTGCCGTCCCAATACCGGTACGCGTTGATGTCCAGCAGCGCGCCCTCCGGCACGCGCGCCAGGTGCACGTTGCCGAAGCGCCCGTTGGGCGTGGCGTACAGGTAGACGAAGCCGCCGTTCTTCACGAAGGCGCCCATCTGGAAGGGATTCGTGAAGGCCGCGTTGTTCACCCAGCGCGCCGACGCGTGCTTCACCCAGTTCTGTCCGTTGTCGTCCGAGTACGCGATGCCCGAGTAATTGGTCGTCCACTGCCCCGGGTCGCCCCAGTGCTTCACGGACATGTAGTGGATGTAGTGGCGCGTCCCCACACTGACACCCGCGGTGGGGATGACGGTCATCTCGTCGTTGTCCACCTTCCTGGACGCCAGCACCTCCTTCGCGTGGCGGGTGCGGTCCTGGATCATCGTGGTGAAGGACAGGCCGTTGGACAGCGTGGTGTCCGCCGAGCGCGCCAGCACGTTGCTGCGCCAGCCTCCGCCGCACCCGCCGTTGCCGCACCAGCCCGCGCCGAAGGTGTCCCCGAACAGGACGAACACCTCGCCGCCGCCCTTGTCCCAGACGATGCCCAGGTCCGTGCCGTAAACCTCGTAGTTCGTATGCGTCTGGTTCGGGTTGGGCAGCGTCTCACCCGCTGGCGTGGCGCCCGTCACCCGCGCCACCTTCGTCACGTTCGTGGGCGTCACCGCCCCGGCCGTACCCGCGACTCCCAGCAGACACACCGCCTGAAACACCACTGCACGCCTCATCATCTGGACTCCTCCGGCAAGGAAATTCGCATTCGCGGCAAAAGCGCGAAATCAAGAAATACCCAACCTTGATTTGAGAACTCCAGTGTCCAGTGGATCAGCTGTAGCGTGGGGGACGCCCGAGGAGATCCGGATGCTCGCCTGCGTGGACGTGGACTACCGCCCTGACGTCACCGTGGCCGCGTGTGTCCTCTTCCGCGCGTGGACAGATGCCAAGGAGGCCGCGCACCTGGTGGACCGGGGCCCCATCGCGGCCCCCTACGAGCCCGGTCAGTTCTACCGCCGTGAGTTGCCGCACCTGCTGCGGGTGCTCGCCGACGTGCAGGAGCCGCTGGAGGCCATCGTCGTGGATGGCTACGTGTGGCTCGGGGAGGGCGTGCCCGGCCTGGGCGCCCACCTGTACGAGGCGCTCTGTCGCACGGTGCCCATCATCGGCGTGGCCAAGACGCCCTACGTCACCACCGGCTCGGCCCTGCCCATCGTGCGAGGCCAGAGCCTGCGTCCGTTGCTCGTCACATCCATTGGAATGGAGACCGCGACCGCCGCGGAGTACATCCGGCGGATGCACGGCGCATCGCGCCTGCCGACGATGTTGAAGTTCGTGGACCGGCTATGCCGTGAGTCCTGACTGAGGGACGAGGACGTGCTACCCCAGGGGCATGGATCGCCCCCGCCGCCCCACCGCCTCGCCTTTCGAGTTTCCGCCCGGAGCCGCGTTCACCTGGCACTCAGAGAGTGACGAGCCCGCGCCCACGCGCCTGTCGCCCGTGGACGACGGGCTCAGCGCCGACACCGCGCTCAAGCGCGTCCGCCGGGGCGAGTTCCTGCGCTACACCGGCGACTTCCACAATGCGAAGCAGCTGCTGGGCGCGTTGGGCCGGCGGCTCGAACGGCCCTGGCAGGCCCGCTCACCGCTGGAGGCGTTCCGGGCCGAACGCCGCGCGCGGCAGCAGGAGCACGCGACGCTGTCGCGCATCGTCGTCGCGCTGGACCGAGGCTACCGCCTGGACCTCGCGCGCGCGCCGGACGTCGCGGAGGCGTGCCGGCAGGTCTGGGGCGAGCCCACGGAGGACTTCACCGTCGTGCCGCTCAAGCAGCTGCTCGGCATGCTCGGGGCCGCGGAGTGGCGGCGCAAGGGCCTGGAGGTCCCGGGGCTGAAGGGGCTGCTCCATCCGCATTACGGCGTCTACCTGCCCACACGCACGGACTACGTGGAGCTGCTGGCGGCCGTGCCGGACGTGAAGGGCAAGCGCTTGTTCGACGTGGGCACCGGCACCGGCGTGCTGTCCTTTCTCCTCCTACAGCGCGGAGCGGCGTTCGCGCAGGCCACGGACTGCGACTCCCGCGCGGTGGCGTGCGCACGGGAGAACGCGGAGCGGCTGGGCCTCTCCCAGCGCTTCCAGGTGGCGGAGGCGGACCTGTTTCCGGAAGGAAAAGCGGACCTCGTCGTCTGCAATCCGCCGTGGATCCCCGAGCCTCCCAAGAACCGGGTGGACCGCGCGGTGTTCGACGAGGACAGCCAGTTCCTGCGCGGCTTCCTCGAAGGGCTCCCCGCCGCGCTGAACCCGGGGGGAGAGGGATTGCTGATCCTATCGGACCTGGCGGTGCTGCTGGGCCTGCGTCCGCCCGGGTGGCTCGAGGAGCAGCTCGAGCGCTGCGGCCTGACGGTGGCGTGGCGAAAGGCCACCCCGGCACGGCACTCCAAGGCGAAGGACAAGGCGGACCCCCTGCACGCCGCGCGCTCCCGGGAGGTCACCACCCTCTACGGCCTCGTGCCCACCGCCAGATAGCCAGGGCGCGCCCTCAGAAGGGAGGGCCGTCCGTCGTTTCGATGCGCAGCTTCTGGCTGTTGAGCTCGACCGCCAGCTTCTTGAACAGCTCGTGGTACTGGGCGGCGGTCAGGCGCAGACGATAGGCGCGGAGCGCCTCGCGCTGCGTGTTGCCCCATCGACCGGAGGCGAGGCGTTCGTCCAGCCACTGATGGGCCTCGGCCTGGAGGGCCCATCACGAACGTTGACATAGGCGAACTCAGAGCCGGGCGAGGCATCGACAGTGATGCTGATGCCCTGGTCCGTGTCCAGGGAGTTGCGTGCATCTCCCATGCTCCCAGAGGCATAACGGAGCGAGATGTTGATGTAGACGGGGGAGCTGCCCTTGCCGCCCGCCCACGCAGCGGTGCTCCCCGTGAGCAGCGCCAATCCCAATCCAAAACCAAGCAGCTTCTTTTGCACCATGGAGTCCTTTGCACCCGAAAAGGGCTTGCACTGGATTCACCCTCCGTATGTCAATTTCGTCCAAAAAGAGCTGACTCATCCCGTGCGCGTGGCCACCGCCAGGGCCGCTGGAATCCTTTCACGCATCCACTCCACGAACCTGCGCAGCCTCGCGGGATGGAAGCGCGCGGCTGGATAGAGCAGGTACATGGGCAGCGGCGAGGCCTGCCATTGCGGCACCAGGTGCAGGAGCCGGCCGCGTTGGAGGTCCTCCTGGAGCACCCAGGACGAGCCCACGCAGACGCCCAGGCCTTTCACCGCGGCGCTGCGCATGGCGTAGAGGCTGTCCGTGCTCACGCGCGGCTGGAAGACGATGGGCTGGACCTCGCCGGTGGCCACATGGGTCAGCGTGATTTCGCTGCGATAGAACGTGCGCAGGGACAGCCAGGGCAGCCTCGCGAGCTCGTCGGGATGCACCGGCACGCGTCCCCCCGCCAGCACCGAGGGCGCGGCCACGACGATGCGAGGCACCTCCGCCACGCGAAACGCCACCACGCTGGGGTCCTGCACCTCGCCGACGTGGATCGCGCAATCGATGCCGTCCGCGATGAAGTCCACCGGCCGGTCATGCAGCAGCCATTCGACGGAGACCCGCGGGTGACGGCCCAGGTATTCCGTCAGCGGCGCCACCAGCAGCTCCTGCCCGAACGCGTGAGGCACCACGACACGCAGCGTGCCTTCGGGTTCGTCGCTCGCGCCGCGCAGGTCGGACTCGAACATGTCCCAGCTGGCCAGCAGCTCCTTCGCCCGTTCGTAGCAGCGCGCCCCATCCTCGGTGAGCTTCATGGCGTGGGTGGAGCGCTGGAGCAGCCGCAGCCCCAGTGAACGCTCCAGCGCCTGGAGCCGGCGGCTCACCGTCGGCTGCGTGGTGCCCAGCTGCGCGGCGGCGGAGGACAGGCTCCCGGCGTCCACGATGCGGATGAACGTCTGCATCAGCTCCAGCCGGTCGGCGCTGGCGGACGCGGGAATCTTCGGCGGGGACCCACGCCGCCGGGCGGGCTTCGAAGGGTTGGGCATGCGGGCCTGCTCCCAGAGGAGGTGATACGCGCCGCGTATAACCGCTGTACGGAGCACGCGTCTACCGTCTCCTCCCCCTCTGGCGCACTGTCACCTCATCGCGCATCACCCGAGGTGAACATCATGTCCTTCATTCGCTCCGTACATGGAACCGCCGGAAGCGGCGCCCTCCCCTCCCCGGTCTCCGCCGCCAGCGCCTCCCTGTCGCACGGTCTGCGCCTGCTGCTGGCCGCGAGCGCCGGCCTGTCGGTGGCGTCGATCTATTACAGCCAGCCGATGCTGGGGGTGATGGGGTCCAGCCTCGGCGCCTCCGACACCGCGGTGGGTCTGGTGCCCATGCTCACGCAGTTGGGCTACGCGCTGGGCATCCTGCTGCTGACGCCGCTCGGCGACCGCTTCGACCGGCGCCGCATCATCCTCATCAAGGCCGCGCTGCTGAGCGTGGCCCTGCTCCTGGGCGGCCTGGCCCCGGACATCCAGCTGCTGCTGGTGGTGAGCTTCGCCGTGGGCCTGACGGCGACCGTGGCGCAGGACATCGTCCCTGCCGCCGCGACCCTGGCCTCCGAGCATGAGCGCGGCAAGGTGGTGGGCACGGTGATGACGGGCCTGCTGCTCGGCATCCTCCTGTCCCGCGTCATCAGCGGCGTGGTCGCCGAGCGCTTCGGCTGGCGCGCCATGTTCATGGTCGCCGCAGCCAGCGTGGCCTTCGTCGGCGTGGCGGCCTGGCGCGGCCTGCCCCGCTTCCGCCCGAGCAACACGCTCTCCTACGGCGCCCTGCTCGGCTCACTGGCCGGCCTGTGGCGCAAGCATGGTGCCCTGCGCCGGGCGGCGCTGGCCCAGGGGCTCATCTCCATTGGCTTCAGCGCGTTCTGGTCCACCCTCGCCGTGATGCTGCATGGCGCCCCGTTCCACCTGGGGAGCGCGGCGGCCGGTGCCTTCGGGCTGGCGGGCGCGGCGGGGGCGTTGGGTGCGCCGGTGGCGGGCCGCATCGCGGATCGCTTCGGGCCGGAAGTGGTCACGCGCCTGGGCGCCGGTCTGACCGTCCTCTCCTTCGCCACGATGTTCGCGGCGCCGTGGCTCGAGCCCCATCACCGGTTGTGGCTGATTGGCGCCAGCGCCATTGGCTTCGACCTGGGTGCGCAGATGGCGCTCGTGGCGCATCAGACGCTCGTCTTCGGCATCGAGCCCGCCGCCCGCAGCCGCCTCAACGCGGTGCTGTTCGTCGGCGTGTTCGCCGGCATGTCCGTGGGCGCGGCGAGCGGCAGCCTGGTCCTGGCCCGCTGGGGCTGGGTGGGCGTGACGCTGCTGGCGACGGCTTCCGCGCTGGCGGCCCTGATGGTCCGATTGTTCCCGGCGGCCCGCGCGGCCCGCTGACGGTGCCGACACCGCGCCCCGTCCTCTGTCCGAGGACGGGGCCCCCTCCCCCACCTACTGCACGGCTTTTTCGGACAGCATCCGCACGTTGAGCGCGCCGTTGGCGAAGTACTGACTGTTCTGGCCCACGCGATGCTGCTCCAGCCGGCGCTGGAGGTTGACGTCGTAACGGCCCAGCTTCATCAGCCCGTCGTTGAACCAGCCATCCCCGGGCCCGGTTCCGTCCACGTACTCCGCATAGACCTTGGGCGAGGGCCAGATGACGGTGTTGAGCGTCACGACGAACCTGCGGATGTCCGCGTCCGTCCACTCCATGCCCGCGTCGTGGGCCTCGACGATGAAGGCCAGCACGTTGTTCGCGTGCGCGACGTCCTGGCCGGGCTGGGCGTTCGTGTCCCACTTGTCGTTCCAGAACCAGGCCGTCGGGTGGTCGGGGTTGGGCGCCAGCTTCTCGCGCAGGGAGGACGGGAAGTTCGGCATGCCGTGGTTGATGTTGCTGAAGACCTCCAGGTAGCGGGCCTTCCGCTCCGGGTCGGTGGTCATCCGCGACAGGTCCATGGAGATGAAGGCCCAGTGCGCGGCCATGTGCGTGCGGTTGCGGTAGACGAAGTCGTTCGCCCCGCGCAGGAACCACTTGTCGAAGATGTTCCGCTCCGTGAACGCCAGCAGCCGGTCGTACTGCCTGCGGTAGCTGGCGGAGCCGTAGAGGTCCGGCGTCTCGCGGATGATGCGCAGCATGCGCGTCACGTAGCGCCAGCAGTAGCTCTCATACAGCGGCACCTCCTGCCCGGCCGGAACCGACAGGGACGAGGTCCAGCCCAGGTACCCATCCTTGAACTGGCTTTGGGGCAACGAAGACGAGACACGGGCGGAGGCCACCAGGTTGTTGACGTAGAGCAGGGCCCGGTCCAGGTAGGCCCTCTTCCCGGTGGCCCGGTACATCGCCGTATTGGCGTCCAGGCCGTAGGCGAGGTTGTAGAAGTCCCAGCTGTCGCGTGAGTTGCTCCAGGGCAGGAAGGTCTGCATGTGCGCACGTCCCCACTCCTCCACGAACATCCCCTCCCAGACCGAGACGGGACGAAGCCCCGCGGGAGCCGGAGGCAGCGCGGGGGAAGGTGGAGGAAGCACCTCCTCTTCGGGCGCGGAAGAAGGCTCCATGGGAAGCGCCTGCACTTCAGGGGACTCGATCCGGCCCACGGCCTCACATGCACTGCACAGCAGCAGCGAGAGCACCAGGACCGGGAGATGGATCCAACGAGAGCGGCACGAGCAGCGGGGGTTTGACATCAGGGGTCCTCGCTTCAGGTCGATGTGGCCTGGAAGGGTATGGGCGCAAACGGACCCTCCCAATGCCCCTCAGGGAATGGCCGCCCTTCCAGGACCGGACTCCCATGTGCCCTGGACGCTTGCCTCCTCACGTCGTGACGTCTGGGTTTGGACAGATTCGATGTCCAGGACCCGTCTCTCCCGCTGGAAGTGGTTCGAAAGTCCAGACATGTCCTTGCTGGCGGTGGGTTCGGGCTGCCTCCAATTCCGCCAACAGTGACCGCGGCACCGAGGACCTTCCGCTCCTCAGCGGCTCACCGGGAAGACGGTGCCCGGCACCGGCTCCGTGTCCGCGTAGTGCGCGACGAAGCGCCGGTGCGTGAAGCGCCAGCGCCCGTCGCCGCTCTTCACGAGCGCGTCGAAGTAGGTCCCCGCGACATGCATCGACGCGCCGTCTTCGAAGCGCCCCCACTCCTGCATCGACGTGCGCGCCTTCGCGTGATGGGCGTCGAGGCGCTCGATGACGATGGGGGCGCACGTCTGCACGAGCACCACGGTGCGCCCGATGGTGCCGGCGATGCCCGCTGCGATGGCCTCCGGGCCGGTGAAGCGGTGCTCGAACGGCGGCGCGACCTCCCAGACGCCGTCAGAGGTGAAGAGCCCGCTGATGGCCTGGGGGTTGCGCTGGTTCACCGCGTCGTGGAAGCGCTCGATGGTCTCGCGAATCTCAATCGTATCGTTCATGGGGCCTCGCGCTTTGTTCTGCCGCTCCGGCTGCGTTGAGTCGAACGCGTTGTTCCGACCATGTCGTCAAGCCATACTCGTCGCATGCACCTCGAGCTCGTCGCCGAGGCAGGTGGCAGCCCGCTCGACTGGCTGCGCGAGCGGCGGCTCGACCTGGCCATCGTGGTCGGAGACAGGCCGACGGACCCGCGCATCTCCCATCACAAGCTGTTCCGCGACGAGCTGGTGGCGTTGGTCGGACGCACGCACCCGGAGGCGAAGTCGGAGCGCATCGCGTTGAAAGCGCTGGCCCGGGAGCACTACTGGGGAGCCGAGGACAGCTTCTCGCCCGGCACTCCGCTCGGTGGTGCGTTCGCGCGGGCCGGAGTCCGGTTCGCCCGGGTGACCGCCCTGCCCTTCCTGTCCGGAGTCCCGTTGGAGATGGCCCGTGCCGGGCGGGGTGTCACCGTCTGTCCGCGCTGGTTCGTCCAGGATTCGCTGCGTCGCCGGGAGGTGGTGGCGTTGAGCATCGGCCGGGGCCTGTGGCTTGACTGGTTCGTCGCCACCCCGGCCGTCACCGCCTCGCCCGCGACGAACGCCTTCGTCGCGCTGCTCCGGCAGCACCACCCGTTCGCGTGAATCCTCGCGGCCCGCTCAGAGGCAGCCCAGCTCCATGGCGCGGAGCACGGTGCGGGTGCGGTCCCTCACGCCCAGCTTGGAGAGGATGATGGAGGTCTGGTTCTTCACCGTCCCCTCCGGGTGGTGAACGCCCGGCACGTCGGCGCCGAGGGCCTTCAGCTCGCGAGCTTCCTGGGGCCCACGGTGGTGGGCGTGGTGGGGCTGAACCTCTGGACGCGCTACTACCGCCAGCGCTTCGCCCGGAAGGCTCCGGGTCCCGCTAGCGTCCCTTGGGCAGGGGCCGCAGCGCGGCGATGACCAGGTCCACCACGGTGTCGGCGTACGCGCTCGAGAGGGGCGCTGTGCGAAGCAGCCACCGATGGAAGAGCGGCCCGACGAGCAGCTCCACCGCGACATCCAGGTCCACCCCCTTCGCGACCTGGCCCTCGCGCTGGGCCGAGCGCAGCCGCTCCTGGACCGCCCTCAAGTGGGGCCGCAGCACGGCCTCCACGAACTGCTGGGCCAGCGCGGGGTCCGCCTGGGACTCCGCGGTGAGCGCCCGCGAGGGCAGCTCGAAGCGCGGATCCGTGAGCTCCTGCACCGTGGCGCGCAGCACCTCCCGCAGGTCTGCCTTGAGGTTGCCGGTGTCCGGCAGCGCCGCGGGCTGGTTGCCGCCGCTCAGCTCCACGAAGGCGTCCAGCACCACCGCCCCCTTGGAGGCCCACCACCGGTAGATGGTCTGCTTGCCCACCCCCGCCCGCGCCGCGATCGCCTCGACCGTCAGACGCGCATAGCCCACCTCTCCGACGAGCTCGACGGCGGCCGTGAGGATGGCCTGGCGGGAGCGCTCACTGCGGCGGGACGGTTCCGGGGTCTTCGGGTCAGCCATGGGCCACCAGCCTACCAGCCAACGAGACGGAACGTCTCGTCTTGACATCTGACCCGTTCCGACGGACCTTGGCGAAACGAGACGGTCCGTCTCGCCACCTCCCGCCAGGAGAACGCCATGTCTCGTCGTGCCCATATCGCGATGGTCAGCATCCCCGCCCACGGTCACGTCAATCCGAGCCTGGAGCTCATCCGGGAGCTGGTGTCTCGCGGGCACCGGGTGACGTATGCCAATGACGCGGCCTTCGCCGAGCCCATCAGCCGCACGGGCGCGGAGCTTCGCCCCTACCGTTCCCAGCTCCCCCGCGATGGGGCGCCGGACAAACGGTGGCCCGACGACCTGGTGGGCCAGTTGGACATGTTCCTCGATGACGCCATGTCCATGCTCCCGCAACTGCGCGCGGCGTATGAGCACGACCGGCCGGATCTCTTCCTCTACGACATCGGCTGTTCCACGGCGCGAATCCTCGGAGAGAACTGGGGCATCCCCGCGGTCCAGCTCTCCCCCTCCTCCGTCGCGTGGGAGGGCTACGAGCAGGACATGGCCGCCCTGGTGGAGACGCTGCGCACCGAGCCGCGCGCCGTGGCGCATTACCAGCGTTACTCCGCCTGGCTGAAGGAGTGCGGCGTGGCGGAGACCGACGCCATGCTCTTCGTCGGGAAGCCGCCGCGCGGGCTGGTGCTCATTCCTCGCGCGCTCCAACCCCAGGCGGACCGGGTGGACCGCAAGCGCTTCACCTTCGTGGGGCCGTGCTTTGGAGATCGCTCGGCGCAGGGCTCGTGGCAGCGTCCCCCAGGCGCTCGGAAGGTGCTGCTGGTGTCGCTCGGCTCGACCTTCACCCGCCAGCCCACGTTCTACCGCGCGTGCCTCGCTGCCTTTGGAGGACTTCCCGGCTGGCACGTCGTGCTGCAGATCGGCAAGCACGTGGCGCTGGAGGACCTGGGAACAATCCCAGACAACGTCGAGGTCCACCGCTGGGTGCCGCAGCTGGCGGTGCTCGAGCAGGCGGATGCGTTCATCACCCATGCGGGCATGGGAGGCTCGCAGGAGGGCCTGTACTGCGGGTTGCCCATGATCGCCGTGCCCCAGTCCACGGATCAGTTCTCCAATGCCGACCAGCTCGTCGCGCTCGGCATCGCGCGGCGCATCGACACGGATGACGCCACGGCCGAGGCATTGCGCTCCGCGCTGCTCCAGCTCACGGAGGACCCGGCCGTCGCGACCCGGCTCGCGGCCCTCCGCAAGGAGCTACGCGCGGAGGCAGGAGCCGCGCGCGCGGCGGAGCTGCTGGAGAAGGAGTTCCACCTGTAGATGTCGCTCAGGAGATGGAGCGCCGCCGGGCAGCCATCGCACCGAGGAGCACCAGCATCCCCCAGACAGCGCCCACGGGCACACCACTGCCCGCCGCGCATCCGCACCCCGTGCCCTCTGGATCCGGGATGGGTGACCCACCCGCGTCCGGCGTTTGCGTCCCGGCGTCCGGCTTCTGAGTCCCGGCGTCCGGCTCCGTCCCCGCGTCGAAGGGTGCCGGCTTCACGTTCACCGACACCTGGAAATCGCACGTGGCGCGGTTGCCCGCGGCGTCCTCGGCCGTGACGGTGACGGGCGTCGTCCCGGGCGGGAAGGTACTGCCCGAGTCCCGGCTGTACGTCAGGACGGGGGAGGCCGTGACGAGATCCACGGCGGTGGCGGGAGGGAACTCCACGGTGTGCACAGCCTCGGCCTCGACGGTGACGGAGACGTCCTCCGGACACGTCAACCGGGGCGCGGTGGTGTCGCGGACGAGCACATGGAAGGCACACGTGGCCGTGAGCTCCTCCTCATCGTGCGCCGTGACCGACACCAGGGTGTCACCCAGCGGGAAGGTGCTGCCCGACTCGGGGCTGTACGTCACCCGCGGCGGGGCGGCGTCGTCCGAGGCCCGAGCCTCCGGCAGGCTCACGTCCGCGCCCGCGGCATTGGCGGCCTCGGCGGTGACGTCCTTGGGGCAAGTGACAGTGGGCGGCACGGGTCCGGTCACCGCCCGCCACGGGATGAGCCAGGGCTCGAAGCCCGTCCAGCCGTCATTCGCGGACAGGAAGATGCGGTTGCCGCTGCGCGTGAGCATGCGCGGGCGCGAGGAGCCGGGCCCCGGCACGATGTCCGTGATGCGCACGGTGCCCGCCTCCGTCCCGTCCGTCCTCCACACCTCGACGCCGGACGCGGCATCCGCGGCGGCGAACAGCAACATGCCTTCGGGTTCGAGCGCGAGAAACGAGATCGGGTCCCCGGTGCCCAGGAGGCCCGGCATTGGTCCCCTGACGCGCACGGTGCCCGCCTCGGTGCCATCGCTCTTCCACAGCGCGGGGGCACCTGAAGCGTCGGTGGCGGCGAAGTAGAGCGTCCCGCCCACGCGCGTCAGCAACATGGGCCCGGTGCCGACATAACCCGGCACCAGCTCCTTCACCTTCACCGTGCCCTCGGGCGTCCCATCACTCGTCCACAGCTCGTTGCCAGACACGCCGTCATTCGCGGCGAAGTAGACCCTTCCGTTCAGGCCCACCAGCGATGAGGGTTTGGAGCCATTCACACCGGGCCAGAGGTCCTTCAACTGCGCGGTCCCCTCGGGCGTGCCGTCGCTCATCCACAACTCGGAGCCGTAGCCGAAGTCGGAGTCGGAGGCGCGGAAGAAGAGCCGGTTCCCCACGGCGGTGAGTGGGTAGGCATCACTGCTCCAATCACTGTTGAGCTGCTTCACCATCCACGTCCCCGCGTCCGTACCGTCCGTGCGCCACAGCGCGGTGAGGCGGATGAAGTACAGGATGCCCTCCATCTGGACGGGATTGCGGAAGAAGCCGCTGGCCTCGCTGTAGGGCCAGTCATGCACCTTCACCGTGCCCTCGGCGGTGCCGTCGGTGCGCCAGAGATCCACGCCGGACACGCCATCGTTGGCGACGAAATAGAACAGCCCCTGGTAGGCGCCGAGCATGTTGCAGCTGCACCACTCCGTCCCGGAGCCGATCTCCTTCACCATCACCGTGCCGGCCTCGGAGCCGTCGCTCTTCCACAACTCGTAGCCAGAGGCCGGCGTGTGGGCGATGAAGAAGAGCGTCTCTCCTACCCGGCTGAACCCCGCCACCGTCGAGCTGGCCAGGCCCGGAGAGATGTCCTTCACCATCACCGTGCCCTCGGGCGTGCCGTCGCTCTTCCACAGCTCGTTGCCGTGCACGCCATCGTCCGCGGAGAAGAACACCGTGCCGCCCATGTCCACGAAGGGCTGGGACATGGAGCCGACCGTCGAGGGGCCCCGGTACGTCAGCCGCACGGTGCCGGCCTCGGTGCCATCACTCGTCCACAGCTCCGAGCCCACCGCCGGGTCGGAGGCGAAGAAATAGAGGCGGCCATCCAGCACCAGCAACTTGCTGAGTCCGCTGCTCTCGGAGCCCGGGTGGATGTCCTTCACCCGCCAGGTGCCCTCGGACGTGCCATCCGTCCGCCACAGCTCGTTGCCGGACACGCCGTCATTCGCGGCGAAGTAGAGCACTCCGTCCAGCACCACCCGGGTGTAGGACAAGGGCGAGGAGGAATACCCCCCGGGCCAGATGTCCTTCACCAGCACCGTGCCCCCGGGCGTGCCATCGGTCCTCCACAGCTCTTCTCCGATCCCCTGGCCCTCGGCGCTGAAGAGCGCCACCCCGTTCAGCTCGATGAAGTCATCGGGGTTGCTGCCGCTCCCCTCCTTGATGTCCTTGAGCATCCCCGTGCCCTCAGGGGTGCCGTCGCTCTTCCACAGCTCGACTCCCTCGCCCTTCAGCCCATGGCTCGCGAAGTAGTACGTCCCGCCCACGACCCCTGGATTGTAGACGTCCAGGCTGCCGACTCCAGGGGACGCGTCCGCGATGAGCACCGTGCCCTCGGGCGTGCCATCGCTCTTCCACAGCTCGGTGCTGTGCACACCGTCATTCGCGGTGAAGAAGAGGGTCCCCTTCACATCCCTCATGTTCCCGGGCTGCGAATGTCCCGTGCCGGGCTGGATGTCCTTCACCAGCACCGTGCCTTCGGGAGTGCCGTCGCTCTTCCAGAGCTCCCAGCCGTAGCCCGCCTCGTTCGCGGAGAAGAAGAGCGTCCCACCCACGGCGGCGCTCTCTCCGATGGTTTCCCAGTTGGAGCCCGCGAAGGAGCGCACGAGCACGGTGCCCGCCTCGGTGCCATCGCTCTTCCACAGTTCGGTCGTGCGGGTGAAGAACAGCTGGTGGCCCACGCGGGTGAGGAAGCTCAGCCCACCGCTGTCGGGCCCCGGGGCGATGTCCTTGACCCGCCAGGTCCCCTCTGAAGTGCCGTCACTGCGCCACAGCTCGTTGCCGGCGTGATCATTGGCGGTGAAGTAGAGGATGCCGTCCAGCTCCACGAAGTAGGCCAGGTTCGAACCGTTGGGCCCCGGCCGGATGTCCTTCACCAGGACCGTGCCCTCGGGGGTGCCATCGCTCTTCCAGAGCTCGGCCCCGTTGTTCGGGTCGGATGCGAAATAGAAGAGCGTGCGACCCACACGCAGGCCCTCGCCCCCGCCCTTTCCGTAGATCGTGCCGGCTGTTCCCGGGTGGATGTCGCGCAGGAGCCGGGCCTCCCCCGCCGCGAGCGCCTGGGCGCGTGAGCCCTGCTTCGGAGACACTCCAGCCCCCGGACGCCCCGCGTCCGAGCACCCTCCCAGGCCCAACCACAGGACCACCAGGAGAGCCCCCCACTTCGCCATGGCCTGCATGTGCGTCCCCTCATCCACCACCGGCCAGCCCCCAGGGCGGCGTCTCGGCGGTGAGGGCTTGGAGGTACAGGGTGGGTGGACGCAGCGTCAATCCCCACCCTGATGACGCTAGGCAACCCCGGCGAGGACCTTCGACCAGCGCTCGCGCATGGCCTCCCGGGCGTCCGCGTCCGGGAGCTTCTCCATGTGCACGTGGAGGGAGGCGCCCTTCGTCTTGGGCGTCACCGTGAGCTGCAACGTCGCCGGCTTCTTCCAGCCGTCCGTCTCCCAGGTCATGCGCAGGCGCTGCCCGGGCTTCACCACCCGGACTTCGCCTCGCACACCGGGTGCCCCGCGACGCTTGGGGGCCTCATAACGGCCGCCGACTTCGGCCTTCAGTGTCGCGCCCGGGCCCAGCCAGCGCTCCGGTTGCGTCGTGACCCACTCCCAGAGTTCGGGTGCGGTCATCGGCAGCGTGCGCACCACGCCCACCTGGAAGCCCGTGGCGGCGGTCTCGCCCACCACCCGCTTGCCCTGGGCCTGCTCGTACGCCACGGCGATGGACTGCTGCCACCAGCCAGACTCGACCTCGCGGCCCACGAGCGCGGCCAGCTGCTTGTGGGTCAGCCCGGCCGCCCCCGCCTTGTCCAGGGCGCGCATCCAGGCCTTCCAGTCACGGCCCGTGGCCTCCTTCACCGAGGCGTCCGTGATGCGTTCGGTGATGAGCGCCTTCTTCGCGACCGCGGACTTCTTCGCGGCCGCGGGCTTCTTCGCGCGCGTGGCGATCTCCGCGAGCCGCGTCTGCACCAACTTCTTCACCAGCTTCGCCGGGAGCGGTTCGTCCGGTGGAAAGGTGACGCCGCTCTTCGACGTGGTGTAGCCCTCCAGCTCCGACTTCAGCGCCGGCACCACGCTGCCGCTGCCGGGGTAGAAGCCGCAGTGCTTCTTGAAGAACGCGAAGCCCACCACGAGGTCCCCGTCCACCTTGAAGGCGGGCATCTGGTAGCTGATGGTCTCGGTGGCCTTGGGGAGCAGCTTGCGCAGCTGCGTGCGCAGGGCGGTCAGGGTCTTCTTCGCCGCAGGGTCGGTCACGCTCGCCAGATAGGCATCGATCGTCTGCGGGACTCGGGTCGTCGTCGCCATGGTCTTCGGGCCTCCGGGGCGTTTCGTCCCGACTTAGCAGAAGCGCAAGACCGCGCCGACGGGGCTCCGCGAGAAACCCCTCCTGAGATGTGGAACGAGAATTTCGGATTGTAGGGGACGCGCTGCTGGATGATGCGCCCGTGGACGTGAAAACCCCTGCCTCGCGGATGCTCTGCTCCCGCTCCTCAGAGGCCACATGAAGCTCGAGCGCCACGTCGGCGGACTGTCGCTTGCGCGCAAGGTGAACTACCTGCGCGCGCGCGGCTGGCGCGAGGACACGGAAGGCTGGTCGAGCGAGCGTTTCCGCCCCGTCCCCATCGCTCGCGCCCTCCATCACCAGCTCACCGACGACCTCAGCCGGGCGCTGTGTCAAATGGGCTGGCAGGTGATGGGCTACTCCCCGCGAGGCTATGTCCAGATGCGCGACGGTGAACGGGGCCAGTCCTGCTCCCTGCCCAAGGCGCTGCGCCTCCAGGCCCGGCGGGAGCGTCGGCCCGTCGCCGAGCTGACGTATGCGTTGTTCCTCGCGGCACTCCTCGAGACCGAAGGCGGCGACCCCGGGTGAGGACGGAAGAGACATGCGTTTCGTGCGCATGCCATCATCGAAGGCCGGAAACCCGAGCAGAAGAGGTCCCGTGAGCGTCGCAACAGTCGATGAAGGTCCGTTGCTGGGACCCAGCTTCTTCCTCAGCCGCACGGCGCTCCGCTCGCTCGGGCTGGCGCATCGCGACACCTACGGCGCGGCCCGGCCCCATCCGCACGTCGTCATCGACGGCTTCCTGGGAGAGCGGCTGGCGACGCAACTTGCCGGCGTCTTTCCAGGCGCGACCGGGGCCCCCTGGATGCGCCGTGATCACCCGGAGCAGGCGGCCCGCCTGGGACAGCTTCAGCGCAAGGCCTTCGAAGGCGTGCATGGCGCGCTCCGGCACCTGCTCGCGGAGCTCTCGGGCATGTCGTTCCTCGACTTCCTGGAGACGCTCACCGGCGTCAAAGGGCTCATCGCGGATCCGCACTTCCGGGGCGCCGGGCTGCACCTCACGCTGCGTGGGGGCCATCTGGCGCTCCACGCGGACTTCAACCGCGACCACACCCGCGCGCTCACACGGCGACTCACCGTCCTGTACTACCTGAACCCGGGCTGGGAGCCCGCGTGGGGCGGCGACCTGGAGCTATGGAACGCCGACCTCTCCCGGTGCGAGGCCCGCATCGCTCCGGTCCTCGATCGGCTGGTCGTGATGGCGCACGGAGACACGCACTGGCATGGCCACCCCGCCGCGCTGGAGTGTCCCGAAGGACGGGGCCGGGCCGCGGTCGCGGCCTACTTCTACACGGCGGAGCAATCCCCGGACGCGCCAGAGGCCCACAGCGCCCTCTGGGCGCCACCGCGCCCCTGAATGGCCGGGAGCCGCTACCAGCTTCCGCTGGAGCCTCCTCCCGACGAGCGCCCGCCCCCGGACGAGGAGCGGGAGGAACTCGATGAACTGGAGGAACTCGACGACGAGGACCGGGTGCGCCGGGGCGTGCTGTGGCGCGAGGTGGACACGAAGTCGCAGTGCCCGCAGCGCACCTTCACCTCCACTTCGCCACCGTGGTCATAGGTCGCGCTCCGCAGCGTGCGCGAGGTCTGCTTGCCCGTCACGTAGCGGCACCGCGTGCAGCGCTTGAAGCTTGAGAAGAGCCGGCCGTAGCGCTCGACGCTCGCGTCCTCGCACGGTCCACACCACCAGACGTCGTAGTCGATGGAGCCCAGTTGCTCCTCGAGCCGCTGGCCCGGGTCGAGGTGGGCATCGTCCTCCGCCTCGCCGAGCCGCACTCGCGGGTTGCCGCACGTGCGGCACTTGCGCGGACGACGGCGGAGCCAGGCACGGCCCGCGAGCCCCGCCGCGCCGAGCACGCCCGCGGCGCCCGCGAAGAGGCCGACATTCGGTGGCGAAGAGGACTCCTCCGCTGTGAGCACGTGCATTTGTGGAGTGCTCAGGAACGCCTCCCGTTCCCAGTCCGTGAGCTCGACGTCGTCACTGGCGGCGCTCGGAGCGTCGGCGGCGGCGACGGGGTTGTTGAGCCGCGAGTTCTCGATGAGTTCCTTCAGGCCTTGCGCGCCGCCGCGCACGGCCTCGTTCGGGTCGCCACGCTTGAAGGCAGGCACGATCTCCTCCGCCATCACCACGTCGCTGGCCACCTGGTCGTCGGGCTCATCGACCCCGTCTCCGAGGATGATCTCCGCCTTGCGGTCCGCGTACGCGATGAAAAGCAGCGCGCCGTCGTCCCTTCCGGGATGACCGATGCCCCAGCGGTTGAAGAGCTCCAGCGCGAACTCACGCGAGCGCTTGGGCGACGTGGTGTCCACCATCACCACCATGAGCTGGCCCAGCCCGCGGTCGTCCAGCGACCGGGCCAGCTCGTCGACCTCCGCCCTCACGGCTGGCGTGAGGACGTGGGACGGCGTGAGGTCCACCGTCCAGGAGCCCGCGGCGGGCCGGGGCACCGCTTCCACCGTGACGCCCAGGGCCGGAGTGCCGAGGGCGCAGAACAGGACCACGAAGCCCAGCCATGCACGCATGGCGCCGAATGTAACAGAGGGCGCCATGCCTCGAAGCGCCGCTAGCGGACCGCCGCCTTCGCGCGCTTGCGTTCAATGAGCTCGCGCGCGGCCTGTCCGCTCGTGACGAACTCGACGTCCCCCTTCAGCCGGCCCGTGAGGTAGAGCGCGAAGGCGACGGCCTTGGCGCTCGCCATCTGCAGCCGCTGGGTTCCGACGTAGACGACGCCTCGCAGCCACTCCGGGCGGGACTCCTTGCTGAAGTACTCGCGAGCCGGCTTGTCGATGACGGACCCGTCGATGTCCACGACGACGAACACGGGCCCCTGGACCGCCACCTCCTGCACGATGGACAGCAGGCGCTTCGCATCCTCCAGTCCGGTGGTGCCGTTGAAGTCGACCCACAAGACATCGGGCTCCTCGAGATGCACCCGATGCGCTCCGAATGCCCACTCACGTCGTTCCGTCATGAGTCCCCCCGGCCGGATACACAGACCGGGGCGGAGCATACTGAAACACGTTGGTTCGCCACCAGGACGGCCGTGTCCGCGTCCTCCTTGCGTCAGGGCCTCCATCTCCGAGCCGTCGCAGCGGTACGCTCCGGGCCCGGCCAGAACCCGTTCCGCGAGCCACTGCACGCCATGCACCTGGAAACACATCTCACCCTCGCCCTGCCTCCTGGAGCGGAGCCGGAGCTCCGGACATGGGCCGTGCGCCGTGGAGTGAAGGTGCTGTGCATCGAGCTCGTACGCGGCGTGGCACCCCGGCAGGTCATGCTGACCCTGCACAGCGGCACGTCGGTGGTGGAGGCGCGACAGCACGCCGAGGCGCTGGCCTTCGAGGCCCTCTCCACCTGCGGTGCACGGAGGTGCCGCCTCAAGGTCGAGGCGCCGTGGTCCCAGGGCCCGTTCGCGGTTTCCGCCCCGGTCTATCTGGAACACCACGTCCGGGTGGCCACCCGCGACCTGGAGGCCCTGGGGCGGCTCGCGGCCTCGCAGTCCGCCCACCTGTCCCGCAGCGCGTACAAGGTGTCACCGGACGGGGTCCAAGAGCGGTTCCTCACCCAGCGGTTCGGTCCCTCGGACGATGCCGCCATGGGTGCGGCTTTCGACTCGCTCCTGGCGAGCCTGGCGGACGCGGGGCTCCCGGTGACGAAGGTGGAGCGCGAGCGCGTGCTCTTCGATGACAACATCGCCCTCGACGAGGGCTGGCTGGAGGAGACATCCCGATGAGCGGCCCCACGAAGCCCGTATCGCCGCGGCACGTTCTTCCCGCGGGCTATGAGCGGGACGACAACCGGCCCGACGTGTTCGATCCGGCCCTCAAGCACCACGACGCAGCCTTCATCAAGGGTCCCCCCCGCTTCGAGGACCCCACGGAGGCGGCCCGCTTCCGTGAGGCCCGTGCCCGGCTCCTACGGCGGTGCCTCGCCGGCATTGGCCGCATGCGCGTGGGAGAGCAGGTCGTCGCGCGTGGCAGCGTCGTCCTCGAGCTCTGGTACGGCGGGCGCGCCCGGCCGGCCAAGGACCTCGACTTCGTCGTCACGCCCGCGTCCGTGAGCCCGACGTCGAGCGAGGGAATGCAGCTCATGGCGGACCTGACCCGGGCCGTCACGGATGCGCTGCGGCTTGAAGGCATCCACCTGGATCCGGCGAGCATCCCGGTGGACGGCATCTGGACCTACGAGCGCGCCGAGGGCCGCCGGCTCACGTTCCCGTGGAGCTGGGAGGGCCGCGTCCGCGACTCGGTCCAGGTCGACGTCGTGTTCAACGAACAGCTGCTCTCGTCTCCGCTCCGGCACACGGTGGAGGGAGTGCCGGTCCAGGTCGCCACGCCAGAGGAGTCCCTGGCGTGGAAGCTGCTCTGGCTCAGAAATGACAGCTGGCCCCAGGGCAAGGACCTCTACGACGCGGTCCTGCTCGCGGAAGACACCCGCCTGCCACCGGGCTTCCTCCAGCACGTGTTCGAGGCGAAGCAGGCTTCGTGGAGCGTGCCCATCCAGCCGGGGGCGTTCGAATACGCGGGCGACCTGGACTGGCCCAACTTCGTGCTCGAACACCCCTCGCTCGCGGGAGCCACGCTCGAGGAGTTCCAGGCACGGTTGGAGCGGGCGCTCCAGCGAGGCATCTGAGCCCCATCACTCAATCGTGGAGTTCGTCACCCGGATGGGCGTGTCCGCGTGGTTGGAGATCTGCGGATAGGTCTCGTACCAGGAGCCGCCCTTGTTGTTCTGGATGACCGAGCGGTCGATGCGGATGTCGCCCGAGTGGTCATTGCTCACGAAGAAGATGGCGCTGCCGTGCGCGTTGACCTCGTTGTGCTCGATGCGCGTGCCACAGAGCGACAGCGTCATCGTGTTGCCGTCGTTGTAGATGGCCCCGCCGCTGCCACCGCCCGGCGTGCCCGGCTTCGCGGGATTGGCGCCGTTGCCGATGGCCCGGTTGTGGGAGAAGAGGCTGTTGATGACGGTCCACGACACGCCAATGCTGCTGATGCCGCCGCCGTTGGAGCAGACCCCGCCGTAGCCCTCCTTGCCGCCGAAGGTCGTGTTCACCACGTAGACAGGCTGGTCGTCGTGCTGGTCGAACACCCGCAGCGCGGCGCCTCCGACGTCCGGGCCGGTGTCCACGCATACGTTGTTGAAGAAGCGGGAGTTGATGACCTTCACCCGCCCGCCGCGCACCCAGACCGCGCCGCCACCGTCGTACTCCTTCTCACTCTTGGAGCTGGCGTCCACGAAGGTGAGGTTCTGGAGCGTTAGCCGGGGGTGGTCCTGGTCCTGGCAGTGGGAGGTCGTCCACACCTGGGCCTGGTCGCAGGTGTTCATGTAGAGGATGCGGTGCTTGCCCGCGCCGCTCAACGTCACCAGCCCCTTGCCGTCGATGACGATCTCCGGCCCCTTGTCGTTGAAGACCTTCGCCGTCCGGTCCAGCGTGATGACGACGGGCTCCGGGCCGCAGTCGAAGGTGATGATCCCGCCCTTCGCCACGGCACTGACGAAGGCATCGGAGGTACAGCTGGCCGGCGTGCCCGTCCCGACGACGGTGGTGAGCCGGGACACGTCCGCGAGCCCTGCCTCGGCGGGCACGGCGCACGTCGCCTCGGCGTTCGGGTTGCCGGCCGGGGGCCCGTCCTTCGGATTGGTCAGCGGGTTGGGCACGTCCACGCCCTCATCGTCCGAGCAGCCAGCGGCGCACATCAGCGCGACCCCCGCGGCCAGGGAGCGCAGCGTGGACACAGGGAACCGGTGAAGTCTCTTCGGGTGCATTCAGCCTCCAGGAGGGAGGCAGTCTAGGGCGGCGATGCACCCGGGATGAACACCGGTCAGTCTCGGCGTCACAGCGCGGACCGCTTGCGGCAGCCGGGGATTTGGGGCACGAGACGCGCCGTGATCGTCCGTCCCCGCCCTGGCTTCTTCAAGCTCCTGTTCGTCGTGCGCGGCACCATCCTGCCGCGCGTCCTGCCCCACGTATTGGGGGTCGCGGCGCTCGCCACGCTGGTCGTCCTGACGCTCAAGCAGGGCTACATCCGGCTTCCAATCACGTCCCCCGCGCCGCTGTCGCTGCTCGGCATCGCGCTCTCCATCTTCCTCGGCTTCCGCAACAACGCCTGTTACGACCGGTGGTGGGAGGGGCGGAAGCAGTGGGGCGCGCTCATCATCGAAGTGCGTGCCTTCACCCACGCGACCATCGCGCTGCTGGACGACGGGCGCGCCGAGTTGCCCGAAGCCGGGCGGCAGGCGGCAAGGAGGCTGGTGCACCGCACCATCGCCTTCCCCTACGCGCTCGCCGCGCACCTCCGTTCGCAAGACGTCGGAGAGGCCATTGGCCGCCACCTCGAGGAGCCCGAACGCTCGCGCGTCCTGGGCAGCGGAAACCGCCCGAATGCCCTCCTGCGCGAGCACCAGTTGGAGCTGGCCCGCCTGCTCCGTGAGGGCCGGCTCACCGACATCACCTGGGGCGTCTTGAACGAACGGGTGCACGCCATGATGAGCATCTTCACCGCCTGCGAGCGCATCCGCCTCACGCCGCTGCCCTTCGCCTACACGGTGCTCCTGCACCGCACGGCCTACCTCTTCTGTCTGCTGCTGCCCTTCGGACTCGCCGAGTCGATGGGTTGGTTCACGCCGGTGCTCACGGCCATGATCGCCTACACCTTCTTCGGCCTGGACCTCCTGAGTGAGGAGCTGGAGGAGCCCTTCGGAGAAGCTCCCAACGACCTGCCCCTGCTCGCGATGTCCCGCACGGCGGAGATCAACATGCTGGAATCGCTGGGAGAGCCTCAGCCGGAGCCGCTGCGCCCCAAGGACTTCGTCCTCGGCTGACAGAAACATTCCGGTTCGTATTTTCAGAAAATACGGCTTTGGCTAGCTTCCCCAGGACGCGCCAGGAATGACCTGGCGCGCATTCCGAGGGAACCATGCTCAAGCTCTTGTCGTCGGCCGTCCTCAGCCTGCTGCTCTCCCTGGGGCTCCTGCCCGCTCCCTCCGAGGAGTCAGCGACGGCGGCGCTCGCGGCCACGACGACCACGGTCGCGACGCACAACACGTGGCACGGGCAGGCGAACACGAGGCCGCTCGCGGACATCATCGGCTGGCAGGAGGTGGACACCGCGGAGGGCCACTCCAAGCTCGGGGCGATGGATGCCTACGCGCACTTCCGGCCCGGTGATGACCTGCTGGACGCGCGCAACTCCATCGCCATCTCCTGGCGAAAGAACAAGTTCGAGAAGACGGGCGACGGGTCCCGGCTCACGCACGGCGGCGAGGCCGGGGTGACGCCGTCGCGCTTCGTGAACTGGGTCGTGCTGAAGAACCTCGCGACCGGCGAGAAGCTGGCGTTCATCAACACCCACTACATCTCCGGCGCCTGGAACGGGGAGCACCCGGAGCGGCAGGAGCGCTGGCGGACGCACAACACCGTGGTGCGCGAGGTCGTCGCGGAACTGCGTGGCCGGGGGCTGCCCGTCGTCCTGGTGGGCGACTTCAACCGCGCGCTGTCGCAGGACATCCCCGGGATGAACCACCTGAACACGGCGGGTGTCAGCGGCGTGCCCATCGATCAGATCTACGTCACCGTGGGCATCGGCACCGGTCCCGCCGAGCGCCTGGAGAAGTACGGCTCCGACCACTTCGCCTACACCGCGACCGTCCGTTACTGAGGAACAGGCCGGGGCGGGAGGACCGCCCCGGCCCGCCCGCGCTACCAGCAGGTGAACTGGAGGTTGTCGTAGCGGACGGACGCGGTGCTGAAGACCAGCGTGCGCATGTCCCCCTGGGCGAAGCCGCTCTCACCGCAGGCGCAGGTCGCCCCGGTGCCCGTGCATGACGTCCAGTTGGTGATGTCCCCGCTCGAGTCCTTGCGGTACTCGGCGTTGAAGACCGCCTTGTTCTTGTTCGTGAACCAGGTCTTGTACGCGCCGCACTCGTTGAACCGCTGGCACTCCTCGTTGATGGCGAAGTCGAAGGAGTCCGCGAGCGCGGGGATCTGGTCCACGTCGTTCTTGAGCGCGATGCCCAGGCACAGCGAGTGGGCGGTGGTGGCCAGCCAGCGGTTGTAGTCGAGCTGGTTCGCCGCCGTGAGGCCCCAGCAGGCCTGATCGGTGCAGTTGATCTCATCGTCGTGCGAATAACCGTCGATGTTGTCCGGCTCCACCGCGTCGCAGCCCTTGTTCTTCGCCAGCTGCATGCGCGACGTCATCACCGTGCGCACCGCCTGCTTGCGGTGATCCAACCACCACTCACAGCCGCCGCCGCTCGTGCACCAGTCCCCCATGATGTGCACGGACTGCGCGCAGTTCTCCCCAGGGGTGCAGTACGTGTCCTGCGGGAACTGGTTCGCGTCGTCCCGCCAGTTTTCATAGGAGCCCGCGCTGAAGTAGCAGACCACCTTCTTGCCGGCGGTCTTGTACTCCTGGATCTTCGCGGCGGTCGTATTGAAGAGGTCCACGACGTAGACCTGGGCGTTGAGGTTGGTGGGAATGGCGTTGTGCTCCAGGTCCCACATCCAGGTGGTGCCCTTGGGGAAGGCCGCCACCGTGCAGGAGGAAGCCTCTCCACAGACGTTCGGCGTGCCGCCACCGCCGCACGTCTGGGGGCTCTGGCAGGCGCCACAGCTCGCGACCGTGCGCGCCTGGCCACAGTTGTCGGTGCCACTCACCTGACCGCAGCTGGCGCCCAGCCGCGTGCAGAAGGCCGCGTCCGTCTCAGCGGTGCACGTCGTGGAGATGTCCCACGCCACCTGGAGCCGGAGGCTGTCCAGCTGCGCCGCGTCCGTCCCCGCACCCTTGATGATGCGCGCGCGGATCTCCCCGGTGCTCGACACGAAGTTCGACGCGACCTCGGTGGTGGGGAGCGCGAGCGTCAGGGCCGGCGTCCACACCCAATCACCGCGCCCCTGCGAGTTGGCGATGCTGACCCAGCTGGAGGTGGAGAACTTGTAGAGCTGCCACTGGTAGTAGGACGTGGCGACCCCGGGCCCCTGGTACTTGGTCAGCAGGCTGAGCTGGGTGACCTGGGCCGGGGTGGGCGCGGCCTGGGTGAGGCTGGAGAGGTTGAAGGACAGGGAGCCCGTGTAGCTGGGGCTGAACTCGATGTACTGCGCATAGCAGTCCGCGTACGCGCCGACCGTGCAGTTCGCGCTGTTCGTCTTGAGCACGCCCATGCCGCCGCTCTTGCCCGACGCGTCCGTGTTCGCCTGCGTGCTCGCGGAGGCGAAGTCGATGACCTCCGAGCCCGGCAGGGCCTGCTGTTGAGCTTCCGGCTCCCGCGCGTCGTCCGCCTCCAATGGCATGCATCCGGGTGTCAGCAAGGCAAGGCAGGGGAACAGCCAGGCACTCCAGTTCGACATTGCGCCTCCAGGGGTTTGGGCCCGGCTATCACAAAAGGCCACCTCATCACTTAGCTCTTGCGCTAAGTGTCTGAAGACGTTACTTAGCCTCGTGGAAAAGCATCCGGAACAGCTGAATGGAATTTTCCAGGCGCTCGCGGATCCGACCCGCCGGGCTGTGATTGCGCGTCTGGGAAAGGGCTCCGCCAGCATCAGCGACCTGGCGAAGCCCTTCGACATGGCCCTGCCCTCCTTCATGAAGCACATCCACTTCCTGGAGGACAGCGGGCTCATCCGCACGCACAAGGAAGGGCGCGTGCGGACGTGCGCATTGGAGAAGAAGTCCTTCGCCGCCGTGGAGTCCTGGCTGTCCGCGCAGCGCGCCCTCTGGGAGGCCCGCACGGACCGGCTCGAGCAGTTCGTCACCACCCTCTCCAACAAGGAGTGAACCGATGTCCCCTGCCCTGAATCCCGAGCTCGACCTGAGCATCTCGCGCATCATCAAGGCGCCGCGCGCTGTCGTCTGGAAGGCCTGGACGGACCCCGCCAGCTTCGAGCAGTGGTGGGTGCCCGCGCCGTCCCGGTGCAAGGTATTGGAGCTGGACCTGCGGCCCGGCGGCGCGCTGCTGACGCACTTCAGCGAGACGGCCACCAGCGACTTCATGCCTCACCTCAGCGCGTGTTTCCTCGCCGTCGACACGCTCGAGCGCATCGTGTTCACGAACGTGATGGTCGCTGACTGGCGGCCCGCGGACGTCTCCGGCATGCCGCTCATGACCGCCATCATCACGCTGAAGGATCATCCGCAGGGCACCGACTACAGCGCCCACGTGATGCACAAGAACAGCGCGGACAGAAACATGCACCACGACCTGGGCTTCCACGAAGGCTGGGGCACCGTCACGGCGCAGCTCGCGGCGCTCGCTGAACGGCGCGTGTGACACCTGTGTCCGACATCCGCGGGCGCGGGCTCTGACAACCTTGTCATGCGCGGGTGCGAAGGCACTCTGAGCGGGCCTCAGGCACACGGGTGGAACGACCCTTGCTCCAGCAAGGGTCCGTCCCCACTCGCAGCAGGAGGCATGCGTTGAACAAGGCGATGCTGATTCCGGTGCTCCTTCTCCTCACCGCGACCCAGGCCCAGGCCATGGAGCCGCCGGGGCCGCGGTCCTCCGTGGGAGAGCGGCCCGCGCACGCGCTCTGGATCTCGCCGCTGGTGACCGGTTCCCTCCTGCTGACGGGGCCACTCGTGGGCGGCACGCTCCACCTGGCGCTCCCTGTCGGCACGAACCTCCAGCTGTCGGACCAGACCGACCTGGTCATTGAAGTCACGCCCCGGTACGCGCGCCGCCGCTGCACGGAAGACATCGGCAACTGCGGCACGGGCCGGGCGCTCACGGTCTCCACGGGCGTGGCCTGGACGCCGTGGCCCCGCGCACGGGGCGACGGCTTCTTCCTCCAGCCCAAGCTGAGCGGCATGGTGAGCAACGAGAAGGACCGGCCCGACGCCGACAAGGGCGAGCCCGCCAATCGAAGCACGACGGGAGGCCAGCTCACCCTGGGCCTGGACCTGGGCTACCGGAAGACGTTCGCACGCACGAACTTCTATCTCGCCGCGGTGTTCGGCGCGGCCGTGGGCTACAGCTGGAACCAGCAGCGCAAGGAGCTGGACCTCGGCGGCCAGTACAGCCTGCCGTGGGGTGATACGCGCAGGAACGGGCGCATCGTGGACATCAACATGGACATCCTGCGGGTGGGCTTCAGCTTCTGACGCTCACGCGGCCAGGACAGCGCTCCGGACCAGCGCACGGAAGTACCTCACCGCCGGGTCCGCATGCGTGCGGTCATGCCAGCACAGGGCCATCTTGACGGTGTGAGCGGGGACCGGCGCGTTGACGCCACGCACACCCAGGCGCGCTCCCTGCGCGGCGACGAGTGACTCCGGCAGCGTCGCGACCAGGTCGGTCGCGGCCACCATCGCCGCCGCCGTCAGGAACGAGGGCACCGTCATCGCGACCTCGCGGCGGATGCCCGCGCGTGCGTACGCGGCGCCAACGAGGTCCCGGAAGCCCTTGCCCGGGACCATCTCCACGCCCACGTGACGGAGCGCGCCGAGCGCACGCGCGGACAGGCGCTTCGTGAGCACGGGGTGGTCGTCGCGGGCCACGAGGACGGTGCGCTCGTCCAACAGCGGTTCGACGTGCAGGCCCGCGCCCCGCCCGGCGAGGCCGATGTGCAGGTCGACCTGTGACGAGGTCAGGTCCCCGAGCGCCACGAGCGAGGCGATGCCGACCACGGAGAGGCGCGCGTTCGGCATCTCTCCTGCCATCCGGGCGGCGATTCGCGGTCCCCACGTGACTTGACCCGCATCGGCGACGGCGAGCGTGAAGGTGCGCGTGCAGCGGGCCGGCTCGAATGGGGCCTCTTGCAGCCCGGACTCCAGTTCGCGCAGGCCTCGGGCGATGGCGGGAGCCAGCGCGAGCGCGCGAGGCGTGGGGACGATGCCACGGCCCTTGCGCGTGACCAGCGGGTCGCCCAACACGGACCTGAGGCGCGCCAGGCTGTTGCTGATGGCGGAGGGCGTGACGTGGAGCCGCTCGGCCGCGCGTACCACGCTGCGCTCGGTGAGGACGGTGTGGAGTACCAGGAGGAGGTTGAGGTCGAGGGCGGCGATCGAAATGCTCACGGTTGGTGAGCCTAGACCTCACGAACCATCACTACCAGGGAGGTGTCCCCTTCCCCATCATGGGTGCATGCACAGACTGCTCGGCTGTCTCGTCGCGGGCGTGCTCATCGCATGCCACACCTCTCCACCGCTTCCATCCCGGAGCACGCCCATGCCCATGGTTCACCAGGTCCAGGTCCTGGATTCGTTCATCTCCTACCGCGAGGCCGGGACGGGCTCGCCCATCGTGTTCCTTCACGGCAACCCCACGTCCTCACACGTGTGGCGAAACGTCATTCCGCGGCTCGCCGACCGGGGCCGGTGCCTCGCGCCCGACCTCATCGGCATGGGGGAGTCGGGCAAGCCGGACATCGCATACCGGTTCGCGGACCACGCGAGGTACCTTGATGCGTGGTTCGACGCGCTCGGCCTGCGGGACGTCGTGCTCGTTGGCTACGACTGGGGCGGAGTGCTGGCCCTGGATTGGGCGCGGCGGCATCCGGACCGCGTGCGCGGCGTGGCCGTGTTCGAGACGTTCCTCCGTCCCATGCGCTGGAGCGACTGGCCTCCCCAGGGCGAGCAGCTGTTCCGCGCCCTGCGCACGCCGGAGGTCGGTGAGCAGCTCGTGCTCGAACAGAACGCGTTCCTCGAGAAGTCCTTCGCGAACGGCGTCCAGCGTGGCCTCGCGGAGGGTGATCGGGCCGTCTACTCCGCTCCGTATCCAGACGCGGCGTCGCGACGCCCGGTGTTGCAGTGGCCCCGGGAGATTCCCATCGATGGCGAGCCCGCCGACGTCGCCGCGGTGATCGAACGCTATGACGCGTGGCTCTCGCAGCCATCCGTGAAGCCGGTGCTCCTGCTGACGTTCGGCGACACGGGGCTCAACGCACCGCGCATCGTCGAGTGGGCGCGCGCCAACCTCCGGTCCCTCGAAATCGTTCCGCTGGGACGCGCGGGGCACCATGCGCCGGAAGACGCGCCGGAGGACATCGCGCGCGCCCTCCAGGCCTGGATGGACCGCTCCGCGTGGTGAGCAACCAGGGCCCGTGCGACAGGTCAGCGCCTCCGCCTGCCGCCTCCTCGCCGGCCTCCGTACGTTGAGGCCTTGCCATGGTGGCCGCGGTTGCCCCCACGCTCGGGGGCGCCACGCGCCTGGGGCTGACGCTCGCGGGTGGCCTCGGTGATCTCGTCCGGCATCCAGGGCTGGTCGAGCAGGTCCTGGAGATCCAGGAGTGAGCGGGCCTGGAGCACGCCCCGCCGGCCCCGGGCCACACTGAAGCGCTGGGGGCGGTCGAGCAGCGGCAGCTCCTCCTCCACCAGGGTGCGGGCGAGCTTCTCCGGCAGGTGCAGCCGCACCACGCTCCGCAGGGCGCCGTCCGACAGCTCCTCCACGTCGTACTCCAGCGGCACCGCCTGCTCGCGGACCTCCACTGCGTCCGGGAGCGCCAGGAGCGCCTGCCGCGTCGCGCGCGGCACGAGCGCGTCCAGGTCCAGCCGCAGCGGCCGCTCCCGGAAGTCATCGAGCGTGTCCACCCCATCGAGCTGCGCCTCGTAGAGCGCGGTGAGCTCCGGGTGCCCCAGCGGCGCGGTGGTGCCTCCCGAACGCCGCCACAGCTCGCGCACCTCGGCGATGGCGACCCGGTGACGGTCCACCGCGGGATGCGGCGCCTCACCCTTCGCCAGTGCTTCCGCGAGCGCGTGCCGGGCCGCCTTGGCGAGCTCTGGCCCCCAGGCGCGCAGCACGTCCACTTCCTGCTCCAGCGTGAAGCCGTAGTAGTCCAGCAGCCTGATGAGCACGACCGAGCGGAAGCGCGCGTCATACGCGGGCGCCTCCGAGTGACGGCGCGCGTAGCGGCGCAGCAGCGCCTGGGGCAGCTGGGTGCCTTCGATGGCGCCCTGCGACTCGCCATTGCGGTCGGCGAAGTAGCGCAGCGTGCCCGCCACCGCGCCCAGGTTGCCGCACACGCTCGTCTTCGACACGCGGGTGAGATCACCCCAGGCCGTGCGCTCGTCGATGACCAGGTCGAAGGGCATGAAGCGCGCGAGCAGGTCGCAGAAGCGATGGTGGACGCTGGAGCTCGCGAACGGCATGCGCGCGGGCAGCGCCAGCCCCACGCTCCGGTACACGCTCGCCATCGCGAGCGCCGCGTCCTCCAGGGCCTTCACCAGCACCCCGCGCCCCTCCGCCCACGCCGCGAGCGTCTCCGGGTCGAAGACGTGACGCGGCAGCCCCTGCACCTCCCCCACCGTGCCCGCCACACGGAAGGCCTCGGCGTACAGGTTGTACGCGGTCAGGTGATCGCTGCCGGGCACGAGCACCTCTTCCAGGTTCCGCTCCTCGCGCGTCATCCGGTGCAGGGACTCCACCGCGCTGCACACCGCGAGGAACGGCAGGAGCGCGTCCTCCGCGTTGACGATGAGCTCCGCCCAGGGGCGCTCCACGGGCAGGGCCTCCACCGCGCGGCCGTAGGCGGACAGCCGTCCATCCGCGTCCACGATGCCGCGCGCCTCCAGCTTCGCGAGCGCCCGCCGATAGGCGGCGCGGTCCAACGGCACGGGCAGGTCCAGCTCATCCGCCCGCACGCCCAGGGCCGCGGCGGTGAGCGCCACCCGCTCCGGCTCTCCCGCGAGCTGGAACTCGGGCTCGGTGGGCCGCAACGAGGCGAAGTGGATCAACCGGTCACTGAGGATGAAGACGCGCCCGCCCGCCACCCGTCCGTGCACGCGCCCCGCCATCTGCAAGAGCTCGTTGTTGCCCAGGTGCACGCGGGTGAGCACGTTGCGGCCGCCCTCCACCACGTTCGTGAAGCGCAGGTCGTCGATGACGACGGTGTCCAATCCGGGCACGTTGAGCGCGCTCTGCCCCGCCGCCGTCATCGTGAGCACGAACGGCCGGGGCGCCGTGCCCTCCAGGAAGGGGCGGATGGCGCGCAGCGGTTCGCCGCCGTGGTAGTGCGCCGCATGGACCTCGGGTGAGCGGGCACGCACGTGGGCCGCCGCCTCCTCCACGCCAGC
Source organism: Corallococcus sp. AB045 (assembly GCF_003668895.1). NCBI lineage: Bacteria > Pseudomonadati > Myxococcota > Myxococcia > Myxococcales > Myxococcaceae > Corallococcus > Corallococcus sp. AB045. The sequence goes on along the minus strand of NZ_RAWN01000008.1, from coordinate 35,339 downwards.
ACGCGTGGCCAGGAACACGCCCACGCCGCGCCCCTGACGCTGCACGTCCTGGAGAAAGGCATCGTCGAGGAAGGACAGCGGCTTGCGGCGCTCCACCTCGACCTGGGCCGCCTTGCCCGGGTCGAAGGTGGACACCTGGAGCACGTCCGCGCTGTCCAGGTAGCGCGCGTAGAAGGCCGGATCCACCGTGGCGGACAGCCAGATGAAGCGGCAGCCCACGCGCTTGCCCAGGGCCAGGCACAGCTCCAGCTCCGCGGAGGTCTGGTGGATCTCATCCACGATGAGCGTGTCCTCACGCCGGATGGCGCCGCCCTGGAACCAGCGCCGCGCGATGCCGGTGGTGACGATGGCCACGTCCGCGAGCGGCGTCTCCGCTGTGGCCTCCCGCTCGCGGTTGACCACCGCCACCCGCAGGGGCCGCCGGCCCGTGAGCTCCTCCGCGATGGGGCGGATGGCGAGCGTCTTGCCCGTGCCCGTGCCCGCGACGATGCCGAACCCCTGCCCGCTCCGCGCGAGCGCAAGGAGGCGCTCGCCGTGATGCTCTTCCAGGTACGTGCGCAGCTCCAGCCCGAGCGCCAGCTCGATGGTTTCGCACGCGGCTCGCGTGGGCGCGATGACCACCACCCGCCCGCGAAGGGGCGGCGTGGCGGAAGAAGCGTCGGTGCGGGGCGGCAGGAAGCGGTCGGTAGGTGTGCGCACGAAGGCCAGTGATACGCGCGGGAGGTGTCCCGGGGAAGCGTCAGATGCGTCCGGGACCGGGCAGACAGAGGCAGGCAGCCGCGCACGCCAGGGCCTCTGGACGTGAACCCAGTGGAAATGTCGTCCACGGCGCATCCGCGGAAGGCCGCACGCCGGGGCGCCGAGTGGCTGCTGAGCCGGGCGTGCGCACCGCGCTGAGCGCACGGGCAAGAAGCCACGTGAGAGCCGAGGACGCGTACCGCGCGTCCTCGGCTCGTCAGGGTCAGCGGCTCATGTCGCCCCCGCCACCACCCGAGCCGCCTGAGCCGCCTGAGCCTGAGCCTGAGCCTGAGCCTGAGCCTGAGCCGCCTGAGCCCGAGCCGCCTGAGCCCGAGCCGCCTGAGCCCGAGCCGCCAGTGCTCGAACTACTACCACCGGAGCCGCCACTACCCGAGCCGCCAGTGCTCGAACCGCTACCACCCGAGCCGCCAGTGCTTGAGCCACCTTCGCTAGAGGTACCGCCGGAGGTGGAGCCGCCGCCCATGCCGCTGCCGCTGCCGCTCGTGCTGGAACCGCCTGTGCCGCCCGAGCTGGAACCGCCCGTCCCTGGGTTCGTCATTGAACCTGATCCGCCAACGTCGCCAGAGCCCGTCTCGGTTCCCTCCGTTTCATTGGAGCTTTCGCCGACGTTCGTCCTGCCGCCGACTCCTGGAGTCATCGTTCCGGAGCTGCCAGTGCCGAGCCCCTCCATACTCTCGCCTTTCGTGGTCTTGCACCCTGCGCCAACGAGCAGCGCCGACACGAGCGTTCCCAGCAGCACCGCCTTGAATGCCTTCATTGCATGCACCTCCCTCACCGGCCCGGGTGGAAGGTTGAGAAACGGCACCTGGGGAGCCACTGACCTTGGGGATGGGTTCGTGGTCGGGAAGGCACACTTCGGATGAGACGGGAAGGCTTCATCGAAGGTGCGCAGGCACCGGCTCCCGGACCTCGGTGTCGAGCCTCGTCCAATCGAGGACTCGTCTCTAGAATGGACGGGCCGTTCAACCTGGGAGGTCGTACATGCGCAAGGGAATCGCGAAGTTCGTGTTCATGCTGGGCGTCGTGGCCGGTGGCGCCGTCGGGGCGCTGATGCCCACCAGCTCCGAGGCCATTGGCCTCTGCTCCAACATCTGCACGAACGAAGACTGCTCGTGCTTCCGTCGGTGTGCCGGCGTGGGCGCCGGGCAGTGCGTCTGTTCGGACATCACCATCTGCCAGTAGGCCGAAGTGGATGAACCGCGGCCGGGCCTCCGTGATGGGCCCGGCCGTTTCAGAGCCGGTCGAGGATCTCCGCCCTCTTCCGCGCGTACTCCTCCTCCGAGACGAGGCCCGCGTCGGCCATCCGCTGGAGGTCCGCCAGGGCCTTCACGGGGTCTGCGTGCGCCGCCTGGCCCGTCGCCATTGCGTCCATGCCCTGGCGGAGGAACCTGCCCAGGTCCTGCGCGACAACCGGCCCCAGGACGACGACGCCCTGTGGGTCCTTCGGGTCGACCTTGACGTTGAGCCGCAGCCCCACGTCCATCACCCGCACGTTCCAGTCGTGCCACCGGCTGCTCAACGACACCTGATACGGCGCCTCGCCGGGCATCCGCACCTCGAGCAGGAAGTCGAAGACCTGGCTGCGGTTGATGTACATCCGCGTGGCCTTGTACTCCAGCACCGTGGCCTCGCCCGGCAGACCGTGGTTGCGGGTCTGCTCCTTCTTCCATGCCCGGTAGATCAGGCGCACGACGAAGGCGCCTCCGCCAAGGAAGAACAGTGCCCAGCTCCCCGCCACCACCGCCATGACCACATCTTCCTCGCGCATCAACCCCACCTCGAAGAGACAGCACGCAGGCCCGGAACGGACGCCTCACCCGGGTACAAACGGCCGGGGCCCTGCATGAAAACAGTGAAGGCCGCGCACCGCCACGCCCTGTCACGAGGTTTCACCGGAACAACTTCTCGCGCGGCGTCCGGCCGGTAGCATCATGCGCGCCCATGATCCTCTCCCAGAACGAGTTCCTCCCGCGCGCGGAGGCCGTGCGCGCCCGGCTCGAAGGCGCTGTCCTCAACGCGCTCTCCCATCACGGTGAGCCTTCGGTCTCGGAGCTCGCGGCTGTCTTCCGGAAGGACGCGCAGCGGTCCCCGTCCCAGGTCGCGGAGGCGCTATGTCCCGGCCCCCTGTCGCCCATCGGCTTCGCGGCCCTGGTGATGCGCGAGCTGCTGGCGCCCGAGGACGCGGTGCTCGAAGGGACCATCTCCGAGGCCCGGGTCATCACGGGCAACGCGCGGGCTGCCGGCTTGCTGCGTGTCACCGCGCCCCTCGTCGTCCTCGGGGACCTGGAGGTGGCGGGCGTGCTGGAGGACTGCGGACCGGATTCGACGGTCGTGGTCGTGGGCCGTTGCACGGCATGGGGGCTCCAGACGTCAGGGAACTTCCTGGTGCTCGGCGACCTCGTGGTCCGGGATGCCATCCAGGGCATCTACAACGACGACAGCCTCGTCGTGGCGGGTGACCTCACCACGCGATTCCTCGACGAGAACGATCACGACGTCACCTGCTACGGCGAGACCCACGCCGAGCAGCACCTGGAGAACGGCCGCCCCGGCGAGGAGGCCGCCTCGCTCGCGTCCACCTTCCTGCGCCCGGAGCTGTGGAACCTCGATCTGGGGGAGATCCACCACGACGCCCTGTTCAAGCGCATCCAGGAGGGCGAGCCCGTCTTCACGGACACGCTCCAGCCCCAGCAGGTCCGCGAGCCGGATGAACCCACCGCCGAGGAGCTCGAAGGCCTGGACATCGAAGGCATCGCGGCCCAGGCGTCGAAGAACGCGCGCGCAAGGGACGTCGTCTACGCCCAGCGCAAGACAGGCGAGGTGTGGCTGATGCGTCCCAGCAGCCTGCCCCTGCACATCTTCGACGGGAAGGAGTTCCTCGGACAGGGAACGCCGCCCGCGCTCGACGTGAAGCAGCGGGCCTCGGAGCGCGTCACCTTCTGGCGCAGGCGGGGCGACCTCTTCATCGAGATCGAACGCTTCGGCGCCGTCGTGCAGTTCCACGCGGGACTCAACAACGGGTCGATGCGCACGTTCCGCTTCGCCTTCGAGACCTCCGACGCCGCCGCACAGGAGGTGCGGCGGCTGGAGGCCCGCTACGAAGGAGACTTCCTGCGCGTCACGACCGTGGTTCCCGGCCGGGGCCCGCTCGAACGGGAGTTCGCGAAGTACGGCGGCCCGAAGAACGAGTACACGTCAGCCATCGTGGACGGCACCACGCTGGTCACCCGCGACGACGAGCGCCAGGACTTCGATGACGAGTCCTCCGCCCTGAGCGCCCTCGAGGATTGGATCGCCGGGAAGCGCCAGGCGGGGTTCGACCTGAAGATCCTGGAGTGGAAGCCCTTCGGCCTCCTGGGCCGACGCTAGGACTACTCCAGGGTCATGTATTCCGGCTGGTACACCGACCGGTTCCGCAGCGGCGAGGGACCGCCGCTATTCACGCAGTAGCCGGTCGGGTTGTCGCAGCCGGACTCGGGGTTGCCCCAGTACGCAGTGAGGTTCATCCAGGCGAGCGACCCCGTGTACGTCCCCGCCGGCTGCCAGGGAATGACCACCACGTTGTTCCAGGTGTCCCACGCAAGTCCGGCGCCGGTGTCGTCCGCCAGGAAGTCGCCGTTGAAGATGGTCTCGTAGATGTGCCGCGCGGCGTCCGGATAGAGCCCATGCGAGCCATTGGCGGAGAACACCTCCGGATGCCAGCCGGTGAGGAACACGGCCTTGTCTCCGAACGTGAAGGCCTGCCCGTTCGCGTGCTGGCTCAGGTAGACCTGCGCGGGGCGCCCGTCGATGAACCGCACGGTGAGGTGCTCCCAGTCCCCCACGTGGTTGCCGAAGGTGGAGTAGCCGCCCACGCAGCCCCAGGGCGAATACCAGCCAATGCATACGCGCTTGCCATTGTTGTAGGGATAGAAATTCCAATACAGCACGTCCGTCACGTTCGTCGGCAGACCGCTCTGGGTGCGCGGGATGACCTGCGCATAGACGGGCACAGACGTCTGGTTGGGGCGCTGGCCGTCCAGGAACTGCGGATCCGTGCAGGAGTCACAGCCCAGCGCCTGGTTCGTCACCAGGTGGCCGTTCTCCTCGTGGACGTTGGCCAGGTGGAACTGCGTGGAGGACGGGAAATAGGCCTCGTCCGGATGCAGCCACACGCGCGGCGCGAACGCCGCCACTGTCTGCGCGTCCACGGGCAGGCCCCGCAGCTCCGCGTTGGACGTGGCGCTCTTGTTGAGGACCCAGTAGCGGTTGCCGCCCGTGTCGCCGTGGCTGGGGCGGGAGACGAAGGTGGATGCGGGCAGGCCGCGGTGGTCGCGCGCCACCGCCTGCCACACGCCGATGTCGTCGTCCGCGCCAGAGCCCCTGTCGTCCCACACCCAGGCGGGATTGGCGGGCAGCACGTATTCGCTCCGCACGCAGCGGATGAGGTCCGTGGAGGGCTTGGAGTAGCCCAGCACCGCGACGTGGCCCAGGCAGGTGTAGCCCGCGGGCGCGACCGGCTCCCAGAAGGAGACGTCGTGCGTTCCACCGGAGCCGGAGTCGTCCCAAGTCCAGTTGTAGTTGGACGGGCGCGCGAGCAGGTCCCCCTCGCCGCGAACCACGAACGTCGTCGCGGGCGCCTGTCCCCGGTTCGGCATGGCCACGTCGCCCAACGAGAAGAAGCCCGGCGTCTGGGAGAGGTCCGGGCGCCAGACGGCGATGTCGTTCGTCGCGCCGGTGCCGTGATCGTCGTAGACCCAGGTGAAGCGGCTCGTGGGCCGGACCTCCAGCGCCTTGGGATGGCGCAGCACCCCGGAGTCCGACGCCAGGGTGAACTCGGCGCTCTGGCCCGACAGCGCGGTCGCCGCGACCAGCTGGTAGCTGCCCGGGACCAGCGTGACGACCAGGCGCGAGTTCGTGCCGCCACCGCCGTTGTTGTCCTGCGCGAGGATGGTGCCGTTCGCATCCAGCAGGTACAGCCAGGCATCCGCGGACGACGTCAGCGTGAACGTCACCGGATTGCTGGATGTCTGTGAGTCCAGCAGGAACACCCGGTTGCCCGGACTGGAGGAGCTCTGTCCTCCCGAGCCCTGCCAGAAGCCGTAGACGGTGTTCGCGTGGGCTGCGTTCGCCACGAGCGAAGACGTGGCGAGCGCGACGAGGGATAGGAATCGCCGGAGGGCCATGGATACCTGGGGAAGGAGGAAACCCAGGACCCTACTCCGGGACTGCTATTCCCGGACGTCGTTGACGTGGTTGTACGGGGTTCCGAGGGGAATCGTTTCGCCGTTGGCCGACGTGCGGTCGACGGTGGAGATGCTCCACACGTCCAGCGTGTCATCGTTGTCCACGTTGCCCACACACACGGCCGTCACGCTGCAATCGGGACAGGTCCCCTCCAAGCCGGGCTCCACGCCCGCCTGATCCAGTGCCGCCTGGATGGCCTCCGGGTCGAGCGCGGGGAACGCTCCCGCCACGGGGATGACGTCCTCCGGCATCCGCAGCACATAGGCATAGCGATTGCGCGGTCCCGGCTCGAATCCCATCATCGCGAAGCTGTCCACGGGATGGTTGTCCACCACGTACGCCCTCACCGTGCCGAAGAACGCCTTCAGGTTGACCTTGCACTCCGCCTGCTTCGAGCGAGCCTGGAAGCTCACGAAGTTGGGAATGGCGATGGCGGCCTGGATGCCGATGGTGAAGAGCCCCAACCCCGCCACGCAGAGGGCCGCGATGGCGAGCCCCCTGCGCCCGGCATGCTCCGGCTTGCCTGTCTTCACCATCGCCAGGATGGCCAGCACGAGCCCTACCGGCCACAGACAGACGATGCACAGGCCTGCGATGGTGAAGCCCAGCGCGACGCCAGGCAGGACGGTCTTCTTCGGCGGGGAGGACTCAGGAGCGATTGGGGTCGTCACGGCCCGCATCGTAGTGCCGTGCGTACTGCTTCCGGAGCACGAATTTCTGGGCCTTGCCCGTGCTGGTCTGCGGCATGGCCGGGAGCAGGACGATGGCCTTGGGCACCTCGAACCCACCCAGGTGCTGGCGGCAGTGGGCGTTGATCTCCGCCTCCGTCGCGGAGGCGTTGGGCTTGAGCACGACGAAGCCCGTCACCGCCTCCGTCCAGCGTGAGTGCGGCAGACCCACCACCGCGACCTGAAGCACCGCGGGGTGGCGCAGGAGGACCTCCTCGACCTTGATGGACGGGACGTTCTCTCCGCCCGTCTTGATCATGTCCTTCTTGCGGTCCACGAAGAGCAGCTGACCGTCGGCGTCGAACATGCCCAGGTCGCCCGTGTGGTGCCAGCCGAAGGCGCTCGCCCGCGAGGTCGCCTCCGGGTCCTTGTAGTAGCCGAGCATCACGTTCGGCCCGCGGTGGACGATCTCCCCCACCTCGCCGCGCCCGAGCAGCCGGCCCTCGTCATCCATGATGGCCGTCTCATTCGTCACGGCCGAGTCACCCCAGTACGAGCCGAACCGCTTGAGCTGCTGCTCCGGCTTGAACATGGTCGTCGCCGGGTACATCTCCGTCTGGCCTGACGCGAGCGCGAAGCCGCCCGGACAGAAGTGCTCGATGAGCGCCACGAGCATGGTGCGCGCCATGGGCGCCATCACGTAGAGGCACAGGCGCAGGCTGGACAGCTTCGTGGCCGGACGCGCCGGGTGCGCCAGCATCGCGCCGTACATCACCGGCAGGCCCAGCAGGAACGTGATGCCGCGCTGCTCGATGGTCGCGAGCATCGCCCCCGGGTCGAAGGCCCGCCGCACGACCACGGTCGCCCCGGCCAGCAGGAACGTCATCACGATGGCGTGCTGCGCGCAGTGGAACATCGGGAGCACGCAGAGAGTGGAGTCCGACGAGCGCATGCCCAGCTCGAACAGGTTCCCGCTCAGCGCCGCGTGCACCGACGCATGCGAATGCATGACGCCCTTCTGCTGGCCGGTGGTGCCGCTGGTGTACATGATCTGCGCGAGCTGGCCGCTCTGGATGTCCACCTCCGGCAGCGTGCCGTGCTGCCCCGTCAGCGTGTCCAGGAACGCGACCGAGTCCCCGCCCGGCGCCGCCTGCCCCTCCGGCACGCAGACGATGATGCGGGTGCCCAGCGCGTCGAGCATCGCCCGCAGCCCGGGCTTCGCGAGGAGCTCGGCGTCGACGACGGCATGTGTCGCCTCGGCGTGTTCGAGGATGTACCGGACGGCCTCCACGGAGAGGCCGGTGTTGATGGGCACCCAGACGAACCCCGACTTGTAGATGCCCACGAAGGCGGTGAGCATCTGCGCCGAGTTGCCGCAGAGCATCGCGATGCGCGCGCCCTGGGGCAGCCCCTGGGCGAGCAGGTAGTGCGCGAACGCGTTCGAGCGCCGGTCGAGCTCCGCGTAGGAGAACTCGAGGTCCCCGTCGACGAGCGCCGTCCGCTCCGGCCAGCGCACCGCCGACCGGTGGACGATGTCGCCCAGAGAGACGCGGCTGATGCGCGGGGACCGAGGTGCCTGGATCGCTGTCATCGTGTGCTCCATTCCGCCCGTTCGGGCGTCGGGTCGAACCGGGTGCCCCCGCGGCCTATTTCGGCGCGGCCCACGCGGGAGGCCGGCGCTCCAGGAAGGCGAGCATCCCCTCCTGGGCCTCTTCGGAGGCGAACAGCCGGCCGGAGAGCGCGACCATCTCGGCGCCCCCGGAATCGATGCGCGCGCGCAGGCCGGCGGACACCAGCTGCTTGGTCTCGCGCAGGCCCTGCGGAGACGACACGCGGAACGTCTCCAGGATCTGCTCGACGGCGCCCTCCAGGGACGCGTCTGGCACCGCGGTGGTGATGAGCCCGATGCGCGCGGCTTCGGCTGCGTCGAAGGCCTCACCGGTGAGGAAGTAGCGGCTCGCCGCCCGGCTGGTCAGGTGCGGCAGGGTGGTGAGCGAGATGACCGCGGGCGTCACGCCGATGCGCGCCTCCGTGAAGGCGAACTTCACGGACTCCGCGACGACCGCCACGTCACACGCGCCCACGATGCCGATGCCGCCTGCCCTCACCTGCCCGGCGACCTTCGCCACGACGGGCTGAGGCAGCGTCACGATGGTGCGCAGCACGTCGAGCAGCACGCCCGGAGCCTTCGCGGCGCCTCCGTCCGCCATCTCCGAGAGGTCCGCCCCCGCGCAGAACGCGGGACCGGTGGCCGCGAGGACGACCGCGCGCACGCCCGGGTCGGCGCCCACGGCGTTCAGCCGCTCCAGCAGCTGCGTGACGAGCGCCCGCGACAGCGCGTTGCGGTTGCGCGGCGAATCGAGCGTCAGGGTCGCGACGCCACGAGAGACTTCGTACCGGACGAGCGGTGCTTCACTCATGCTGCCTCCTTCGCTGCGGGGGAGACGACCGCGACGACGTGCCGTGCCGGCACCTGCGCCCCGACCGTGACGTTCACCGCCGTGACCACGCCATCCGTGGGAGCGATGAGGGACGACTCCATCTTCATCGCTTCGAGCACCACCAGCACGTCGCCCTTCTTCACGGTCGCGCCGACCTCGGTGCTCACCCGGATGATGCGGCCATCCATGGGCGCGCGAAGGCGGCCGTCGCTGGCGCGCTCGCGTTCGGAGGGCAGCCGGAAGGACACGTCGCGCAGCTGGCGCGTGATGCCGTCGAGCGTGCACCACAGCGTGCCTCCCGCCCGCCGGTAGCGGACCGCGCGACGGCGCCCCGCCACCTCCACCTCTGCGCGCTCGGGGCCGAGTCCGCGCAGGGAGAGCGCGAACGAGCTGTCGCCGATACGGACCTCGTAGGCCTCCGCTGCGACGGGACGCACCGAGGCGCGGAACTCCGAAGCACCGTCATGCAGGCTGACCGGCACCGGCAGGGCGTAGGAGCTGCTCCAGCCCGTGAGCGTCGCGTCGAAGCCACCTTTCCGGGCCAGCGCCTGCGCGTCGTCGTGGAAGAGCAAGGCGGCCAGGATGGCCTGATCCTCCGGGGAGGCCTTCCCGAGCGCCTGAAGCGTCTCCGGCGGCGTGTGCGCGCCGACGAAGCCCGTGTCGTACCGGCCGGAGCGGAACGCCTCGTGCCCGAGGACGTGCTGGATGAACGCACTGTTCGTCGTGACGCCGAACACCGTCAGCTCGCGCAGCGCCGCGGCCAGCCGCTCGCGAGCCGTCTCGCGGTCCGGTCCGTACGCGATGAGCTTCGCCTGCATGGAGTCATAGAACGGCGTGATGTCCTGCCCTTCACGCACGCCATGATCCACACGGACGCCCTCCCCCGCCGGTGGCTCCCATGCGAGGAGCCGGCCCGTCTGCGGGAGGAAGCCCTTGGATGGGTCCTCCGCGCACAGGCGCGCCTCGATGGCGTGCCCGCGCCAGGTGATCTCCGGCTGCGTCAGCGGGAGCGGCTCGCCGTCCGCGACGCGCAGCTGCCATTCGACCAGGTCGAGCCCGGTGATGAGCTCCGTCACCGGGTGCTCCACCTGAAGGCGCGTGTTCATCTCCATGAAGAAGAAGTCGCCGTTCGGCGCCAGGAGGAACTCGATGGTCCCCGCGCCGCGATACCCGATGGCGCGGATGGCCTGCACCGCCACGGCCCCCATGCGCTCGCGCAGCTCGGGCGTGACGGCCGGAGACGGGCTCTCTTCAATCACCTTCTGGTGCCGGCGCTGCACGGAGCAGTCGCGCTCGCCCAGGTGCACCGCGTTCCCATGTTCGTCCGCGAAGACCTGCACCTCCACGTGACGCGCGCCTTCAATGGCCCGCTCCAGGATGAGCTCGCCGCTGCCAAAGGCGTTCGTCGCCTCCGAACGCGCAGAGCGGATGGCGTCGAGCAGCGCGCCCGGCTCGCGGACGAGCCGCATGCCGCGCCCGCCACCGCCCGCCGCCGCCTTCACCATGATGGGGAACCCGACGCGCTGGCCCTCGCGGACCAGGGCTTCGTCCTCGAGCGACTCGCCAGGGCGTGCCGCCTCATAGCCGGGGATGCAGGGCACGTCCGCGGCCTGCATGCGCAGCTTCGCCTGCCGCTTGTTCCCCATCAGCTCGATGGCTTCCGCCGGCGGGCCGACGAACACGAAGCCGGCCTCCGCGCACGCGCGCGCGAAGTCCTCGTTCTCCGACAGGAAGCCGTACCCGGGATGGATGGCGTCCGCGCCGGACGCCTTCGCCGCGGCGAGGACCCGCTCGATGGAGAGGTAGGACTCCCGCGCGGGCGGCGGCCCCAGGTGCATGGCCTCGTCCGCGAGCCGCACGTGTGGGGCATCCCGGTCCGCGTCGGAGAAGACCGCGACCGTGCGCAGCCCGAGTCGGCGGCACGTGCGCAGCACGCGCACGGCGATCTCACCCCGGTTCGCCACCAGCACCTTGTGGATGCGTTTCATGATTCCCCTCGCTACAGCCGGGCGACACCGAAGGAGTTGGGCGACAGCGTGCGGCGCGAAGCCTCGTCGCACGTGGCCAGGATGAACCCGAGCACCCGCCGCGTGTCCCGGGGGTCGATGACGCCGTCGTCGAACAGCCGCGCGCTGCATTGGAAGGCATCTGACTCGCGGTCGAACTGCTCGATGAGCGGCTTCGCCATCCCGTCCAGGAACTCCTGATCGGGAGGCAGCCCCGCGCGCCGGGCCTTCTCCGTGGCGACGATGGTGAGCACCTTCGCCGCCTGCTCACCGCCCATCACCGCCGTGCGTGCGTTGGGCCAGGCGAAGATGAATCGCGGGTGGAACGCACGGCCGCACATGCCGTAGTTGCCCGCCCCGAAGGCACCGCCCAGCAGGAGGGTCATCTGCGGCACGGTCGCGTTGGCCACCGCCTGCAACATCTTCGCGCCGTGCTTCACGATGCCGCCCTGCTCCGACTGCGTGCCCACCATGTAGCCCGTGGTGTTCTGCAGGTAGATGATGGGCGTGCGCGCCTGACAGCAGAGCTGGATGAACTGTCCCGCCTTCGTCGCGCCCTTCGCGGTGATGGGCCCGTTGTTGCCGATGAGGCCCACCGCCCTGCCCTCGATGCGCGCCCAGCCGCAGACGGTGAGCGCGTCGTAGTCGTCCTTGAAGGGCGAGAAGTCCGAGCCATCCACGAGCCGCGCAATCACCTCGCGGCAGTCATAGGGCTTGCGGTGGTCCATGGGCACGACGCCGCACAGCTCCTCCACCGCGTAGCGGGGCGGCTCGAAGGCGGGACGCGCGGACGCCGGCAGGGCGTCATTCCACCCCAGCGACGCGACGATCTCCCGCGCGATGCGGATGCCGTCGGCGTCGTCCTCGGCGAGGTGGTCCGACGTGCCGGCCACGGTGGTGTGCATCTCCGCGCCGCCGAGGTCCTCGTCCGTGGCGACTTCACCCGTGGCCGCGAGCAGCAACGGCGGGCCGGCGAGGAACACCTTCGCCTTGCCGCGCACCATGACGACGTGGTCGGACAGGCCCGGGATGTAAGCGCCGCCCGCGGTGCTCGAACCGTGGACGACGGTGACCTGGGGGATGCCGGCCGCGGACAGCTTCGCCTGGTTGTAGAAGGTCTCCCCGCCTGGGATGAAGATCTCCTGCTGGTAGAGCAGGTTCGCCCCGCCGCTCTCCACGAGCGACACCACGGGCAGCCGGTTCTGCAGGGCAATCTCCTGCGCACGCAGCGCCTTCTGGACACCCCAGGGCGTCGCCGTGCCGCCCTTCACGGCGGAGTTGCTCACGAACACCAGGCAGCGCACACCGGACACGAAGCCAATGCCGATGATGGTGTTCCCACCGGCCAGCGAGCCGTCGCTGTCGTCGTGGTGCTTGTAGCCACAGAGCGTGGAGAGCTCCAGGAAGGGCGAGCCCCGGTCGAGCAACAATGCCAGACGCTCACGCGGGAGCAGCTGACCGCGCTGCTTGAACTTGTCCCGGGCCAGCTGCTCGGTGTCGCGCGACTTCTGCTCGATGGCGCGCAGCTCCGCGACGCGGGCGAGCATCTCCTGGCGCTGCGTGGTGAAGGTGGCGGAGGCCGGTTCGACCTGGGAGACGAGCGTGGGCACGTCACTTCTCCTTCGGGCCGTCGAGGATGGCGGGCCCCTTGGCCAGGTGGAACCCGTCGTAGGGCTTCGAGTTGTCGTGCTCCGAAAGCGGGAACGCCTTGGTGTTGCAGGACGCGCCGCCGTCGATGCGGATGACCTCGCCGGTGATGAACGCCGCCACGTCGGAGAGCAGGAACACGATGGCGCCGCTCACCTCCGCCTCGGTGGCCAGCCGGTGCAGGGGCACCTGCTTTCGCAGGAAGGGGATCATCTCGCGGACGAAGGGGTCCTCGTAGGTGTCCAGCCCGCTGGAGGCGACCCAACCGGGCGCGACCGCGTTGACGCGAACCCCGGAGGCGGCCCACTCGACGGCGGCCGTCTGCGTCAGGTTGAACATGCCGGCGCGCGCCGCGCCCGAGTGCCCCATGCCCGGCATGCCGTTCCAGGCATCCGCGAGCATGTTCACGATGGCGCCGCCGTGCTCACTCATGGACTGGGTGAACACCTCGCGCGCGACCAGGAAGCCGCCGGTGAGGTTCGTCGAGACGACCGCCTCGAAGCCCTTCTTGGAGATCTGCGACAGCGGCGACGGGAACTGCCCGCCCGCGTTGTTCACGAGCCCGTGGATGCGGCCGTGCTTCTGGACGACGGCGGCGACCATGTCGCGCACCGCGGCCTCGTCCCGGATGTCCACGGAGTGCTGCGTGGACGCGTGGCCCTCGGCGGAAAGCTCCTCGGCGACCTTCGCGAGCTTCTCCGGCTTGCGGCCCACGAGGACGATGTGCGCGCCGAGCGACGCGAGCTCGTGCGCGGTGCACCGGCCAATGCCGCTGCCGGCGCCGGTGACGATGATGGTGCGGCCCGCGAAGGAATTCGGGGCGAAGACTGAACGGTATCCCATCGTGTAGCTCCTCAGCCGCGCGCCTTGCGGGGCAGCGTTCCCATGGCCTTGCTGATGATTCCGAGCATCACCTCGTCGGCGCCGCCGCCGATGGACCCCAGACGCAGGTCCCGGTAGGCGCGGGCGACGGGGTTGTCCCAGGTGAAGCCCATGCCGCCCCAGTACTGGAGGCAGCCGTCGACGAGCTCGCGGGCAAGCCGGCCCGACTTGAGCTTGCACATCGAGGCGAGCTTCACGACCTCCGGGTCGTCCTTGTTCTCAATGTACATGCCCACGGTCCGGTAGATGAGCGCCCGGAGCGCCTCCACCTCCGTCTGCAACTCAGCGAGCCGGAAGTGCACGCTCTGGTTGTCGAGGATGGACTGGCCAAAGGCCTTGCGCTGGCGCGTGTACTCCGCCGTCTGCGCGATGAGCCGGTCGAAGGTGACCAGGGTGCTCGCCGACACGAACAGCCGCTCCTCCTGGAACTGCTGCATCTGCATCGCGAAGCCGCGGCCCTCGTCGCCTATGCGGAAGCGCGCCGGGACACGCACGCCGTCGAAGAAGAGCTGCGCCGTGTCGGACGCCCACATGCCGAGCTTGCGGATCTTCGACCGCGTGATGCCGGGGCGATCCATGGGCACGATGATGAGCGACTTGTTCGCGTGCGCGGGCCCGTCACCCGTGTTGGCGAGCAGGCAAACCCAGTCCGCCTGCATGCCGTTGGTGATCCACATCTTGCTGCCGTCGATGACGTAGTCGTCGCCGTCGCGGCGCGCCGTGGTCGTTACGCTCGCCACGTCGGAGCCGGCACCGGGCTCGCTCACCGCGATGGAGCAGACGCGCTCGCCCGTGAGCGTGGGCGCCAGGAACTCCCGCCGCAGCGCATCGCTGCCGAAGCGCGCGAGCGCGGGCGTGGCCATGTCCGTCACGACGCCGATGGCCATGGGCAGCGCGCCGCAGGTGCAGTGCCCCAGCTCCTCCGCGAAGGCGACGGAGAACGACGCGTCCAGCCCCAGCCCGCCGAACTCCGTGGGCTTGGTGATGCCGAGCAGCCCGAGCTCGCCCAGCTTCTTGAAGACCTCCCGCGCCGGGAAGATCTCCGCGGCCTCCCAGGCGTCGACGTGAGGGTGCAGCTCCTGCTCCACGAACTTGCGGACGGTCTGGCGGATGGCGCGGTGTTCCTGGGTCTGCTGCATGGGCTTCCTCGGTGGAATCGGGCGCGTGCGAAGGCGCTACAGAAGCGATTCAGGGACGTCGACATGGCGCGAGCGCAGCCATTCGCCGAGCGCCTTCGCCTGTTGGTCGAAGCGGGTGGACGACGAGACGCCCTCGCCCAGCAGGCCCTCGATGACGAAGTTCAGGGCGCGCAGGTTCGGAAGCACGTGCCGCTGAATCTTGAGCTCCCGTGCCTCCGGAAGCAGTGCGCGCAGCTGCTCCTCCGTGAGCGTGTGCACCAGCCAGCGCCAGGCCTCGTCGGAGCGGACCCAGACGCCGATGTTCGCGTCCCCGCCCTTGTCTCCGCTGCGCGCCAGGGCCACCTGGCCGAGCGGCACACGCCGGCAGGGTCCGGGCGGCAGCACCGCGGGCAGCGACGGCGCGGGGACGGCTTCGAGCCCCCGCGTCTCCTCCGTAGGGCGCACGTCGATGCGCCGGCCATCCGGGAGCACCGCGACGTGCGGCACCTTCCGCGCATCCACATAGGCCGCGGTGTAGACGCCGAAGGGCGAAGCATCGCCGGGCAACGCGGGCAGGAAGAAGCCGGGGTAGCTGGACAGGGCGAGCTCCACCACGGCGCCGCTGAAGGAACGGCCAGCGACCTTCGGGTCGGCATCCTTCACGGTGACCCGCAGCGTCGCGGACGCCTGCTCCTCGCTCGGAGCGTCGGCGTGGTCGGTGCGCGCGAGCGTGTAGAGGACCTCGGCGGGCCGGGGCTTGAGCGTCGCGTCGAGCTGCGCCCGCACGAGCGCGGCCTTCTCCTCGATGTCCAGACCAACGAGCACGAACTGGGCGTCGCCGCGGAAGCCGCCCAGGCGGTTCAGGCACACCTTCACGTCCGGAGGAGGCGGCTCGCCGCGCACGCCTGACAGGCGCACGCGGTCGGTGCCGTCGGCGTCCACCACGATGGTGTCGAAGCGCGCCGTCGCGTCAGGGCCGGCGTAGCGGGCCCCGCCAATCTCATAGACGAGCTGGGCCTTCACGGTGTCCACGGTGACGGCGCCGCCGGTGTGCGGATGCTTGGTGATGATGCTGGAGCCGTCCGCGAAGATCTCCGCGAGCGGGAAGCCGGGCCGGCGCACGTCGATTTCACCGAAGCGCGCGAAGTTGCCGCCGGTCGCCTGGGCTCCGCACTCCAGGACGTGGCCCGCGACCATGGCGCCCGCGAGGCAGTCCCAGTCGTCACGCTTCCAGCCGAAGTGGGCGGCCGCGGGACCGACGACGAGCGATGCGTCCGTCACGCGCCCCGTGACAACGATGTCCGCGCCCCCGTCCAGGCACGCGGCGATGCCCCAGCCACCGAGGTACGCGTTCGCCGTGAGGGGCTGGTCGAAGCCCAGCTCGTCCGCGCGTCCAACGAGGTCATCGCCTTCGACGTGCGCGATGTTGACGGTGAACCCGAGCTTCGTGGCGAGCGCGCGCAGGTCGTTCGCGAGCCCCTCCGGGTTGAGGCCCCCCGCGTTCGCGACGATGCGGACCTTGCGCTCCACCGCGAGGCCGAGCGTCTCCTCCAGCTGGCGCAGGAACGTCCGCGCGTACCCGCCCGACGGGTTCTTCAGCCGGTCGCGCCCCAGGATGAGCATGGTCAGCTCCGCCAGGTAGTCGCCGGTGAGGACGTCCAGCGGACCGCCCTCCAGCATCTCCCGGAACGCGGAGAAGCGGTCGCCGTAGAAGCCGGATGCATTGCCGATACGCAGCGAACGCGCGTCCATCGCACCTCCTGAGCCAGGGAGCGGCGAGTCTGTCCCCCACGTCCGAATAAAGCAATCACGATTGCTTTTTTCTTCCCGCCGCAACACTGTGGCCCCATGAGCGGCACGGCGAGCGGAACGACGCGGCAGGAGCAGGAGCGCAGCCGGGTGACGCGGCAGAAGCTGATGACGGCCGCCATCGAAGTGCTGGTGGAGAAGGGCTGGGCGGGGGCGACCATGGGCGCCATCGCGGAGCGCGCGGGAGTGTCACGCGGCGCCTGTCAGCACCACTTCCCGACGCGTGCGGCCCTGGTCGCGGCGGCCGTCGAGCACGTCTTCCGCCAGCAGGTCGAGGAGCTGGTGCGGCGCGCGAAGGGCCTGCCGGAGAGCCGGCGGCGCGTCGAGCCTCTGTTGAACCTGCTCCACGACGTCTACGCCGGCCCGCTCTTCACCGCCGCGACGCACCTCTGGGTAGCGGCCGTGGCGGATGAAGAGCTGAAGGCCATCCTGCTGCCATTGGAGACGCACGTCGGCCGCGAGGTGCACCGGCTCACTGTCGAGCTGCTGGGACTCGATGAACGCGACCGCGACGTCCGCGACGCCGTGCGTGCGACGCTGGACCTCCTGCGCGGACTGGCGTTGGCGAACCTGCTCCACGACGACACGGCCCGGCGCCGCAAGGTGTTGGCCCACTGGGCGCGGACGCTCGAAGCGCAGCTCGCGCCCAAGCGCGCGACGCAGGCGGACTGAGCCCGGTCGCGCGCTGACGTCTCGTAAGGCTCAGCAGCGGTAGAGGTAGCTCAGCGCGGTGATGTCCGTGCTGGTGAACTCACCGGTCGGGTTCGCGGGGAGGCAGGCGTTGAAGATGGACCCGTTCACGTAGGACGTGGAGGGCGTGCCGGGGATGAGGATGGCCCCTACGCCCGCAGTGCCCTCGCTGCCGCCGGTGCCACAGCTGATGACCTGGGAGTAGTAGTCCGAGTGGCGCATGCCGAGCGCGTGCCCCAGCTCGTGGGTGATGATGTGCTCGACCGTGTCGAGCGGCGCGGTGTTCCACCCCGTGCCGATGTTGATGGTCCCGTAGGGAAGGCCCCCGGAAGGATAGCCCGAGTTGTAGGCCATGCCCGCCACGGTCGCCGCGGTGATGTTCGCGTTGCAGCCGGTGGTCGGGCCCCGCACCATCGTGAAGCAGAGGCCCAGGGCGTTGTAGTTCTGGATGGCCAGGTCCAGGCCCTGGCTGAGGCGGCTGTAGCTGTTGAACGAGGACGTGGGGTTGATGCAGATCTTCCGCACGAGCGACTTATTGACCACGTTCGTCGTCCGGTACTGCTCCGCGCTGTCCCCACCGGACTGGAGCATCTCGCGGGAAGCCTCGACGCTCACCTGCGCGTCGCCGCCCACGTAGACGGACTCGTCCACGACCTGGATGTCGCCGGGCTGGAATCCCGCCTCGACCAGGTTGGAGACGATCTCCTGGTGCTCCTGCCCCAGGTCGGTCCCGCAGCCGGACAGCAACGCACCACAGCCCACCACGAGCACTGCCGCTCTCTTGAACATGGTCGTCTCCCCTCGGTCTGGCTTCAGCGCGCGACGATGTCGGCGTCCACCAGGTACGGAGACGCCGCGACAATCGCTTCCGTCGTCCAGCCCCGGTTGGCGCCACGGCCGGTCTTGTCGCAATCGCCGTCGGTGTGGACGCCCACCAGTTGGCCCTGACGGTTGAGCACGCCCGCGCCTGAGCTTCCGACCAGGGTGTCCAGGTCCACGTAGTAGACCAGCGAATTGCAGGCATCCAGGTACTCGCCTTCGGCGATGGACTTGGGCTTGCCCCGAGGGTGCTGGATGATGGCCAGCCTCTCGCTGGGAACGGCCGACAGCAGGACCGGCGTGACCTCGGGAGTCACGTCGAGCTGGATGAGCGCGTAGTCGGGTTCGAGCGATTGCTCGATGACGGTGCCCTCGGTGATGAGCGGGTCTCCGTCAGACTGTTCCTCGAAGTTGAAGACGATGAGCGACCGGTCACCGAGCGCGACACAGTGCCCCGCCGTCACCACCACGGGACCCGCGCTCGCTTCAATCAGTGTTCCGGTGCAGCGCCCGTCAATCAGGACGACCGCGTCCTCGACCGTCTGCGCGACGTCCGCGAACTCGCCCTGGTAGCTGTTGATGGGGGTGAAGTCAGCGGTCGGGCCACACTGCGTCTGGCCGCGAACCTCCGGAGGCGGACGCACCCGCGACGCCGCGGGGTCCTCACACACCACCGGATGGGAAACCGCGGGCACCTTCTCTTTTCCACAGGCCGCAAGGCCCAGGAGGATGAAGGTGCCCGCGAGGATGCGACCCCTCGGACTCATGAAGGACTCAAGGGGCCGCAACGCCATCGCTTAGTAGAGGGCGTTCAGCGCCGTGATGTCGGAGCTGGTGAACTCACCGGTCTCCGTCGAGCGGAAGCAGGAGTTCATGATGGAGCCGCCCACCGTCGCGGTGCTCGGCGTGCCGCTGATGAGGATGGCGCCCACGCCCGCGGTGCCCTCGTTGGAGGCGGCGCCGCCGCAGCTGATGGCGCGGTTGTAGTAGTCCGAGTGACGGAAGCCGACCGCGTGACCCAGCTCGTGCGTGATGACGTGCTCGTTCACGTCCACGCTGTAGCTCTGCAGGCCGGTGCCGATGTTGATGGTGCCGTAGGGGTTGCCGCCCGACGGGAAGCCCGCGGAGCCGCCGGCGCCGGACATGGTCGTCGCGGTGATGTTCGCGCTGCAGCCCGTGGTGGGGCCACGCGCCATCGTGAAGCTCAGGCCGCGCTGGTTGTAGTTCTGGATGGCCAGGTCCAGGCCCTGGCTCAGGCGGCTGTAGCTGTTGAACCCGGACGTCGGGTTGATGCAGATCTTCGTCTTGGTGGAGCTGACGAGGTTCGTCGTGCGGTACTGCTCCTGGGTCGCCTTGTCCGCAGGCTGGAGCATCTCGCGCGAGGCCTCCAGGGTCACGTGCGCGTCGCGGCCCACGTACACCTGGCCGTCAGCGATCATGATGTCGTCCGCGGGGAACCCGGCCTCGACCAGGTTGGAGACGATCTCCTGGTTCTCGCTCTCCAGGTCGGTACCGCAGCCAGACAGCAACGCACCACAGCTCGCCACGAGGACTGCCGCCTTCTTGAACATTCGTCGTTCCTCTGCGTTCGGGGGAGATCCGCTGCCGCCTGACCTTCCCGTCAGCCGCGGACAGCTTGCCCAGCCACTGAGCAACTGCCGGGCCAGCCGCGCTCCAGAGGGAATAACTGGCTTTTGTTGAATTGCTTGGAGCGCCAGCACTCCAGCTTCCAAGAATGTGAGCGTAACGAACTGTAACGTTTTGGGTCGCAAGTGCTTGTTGTGACGTGGTTTTTACCTGTCATCCCGCAACCCACTGATTTTCGGACAGGGGTGTCTTTTCATCAGTCACCCTCCCCTGGGTCGCATTTACTCCCACTATCCAGGAAAAACGCACAGATCGTGCGATAGCTGCGAATTGAATCCACTCCCGGTATTTCCCGTCCCATGATCATGCGCCCTTCCCTCCCCCTCGCCGCGCTGTTGGGTGCGGCCCTGTCGTTCCTCCCCGGCTGCGAGAGCACGAAGTCGAGCGGCCCTTCCGCATCCGACACGCGGGCCCAGGACGCGGCATCCGTACAGGCCTCCGAGGCCTGGGCGCGCGCTCGCGTGGGTGACCGCGTCACCTACTCCTTCAATGCGACGCGGGGCCCCGAGCCTCGCGGCGGCGGCACCGCGCGCACGATCCAGGGCCAGCTGACGCTGGAAGTGGTGGCCGTGCAGCAACCCTGGGTCTGGGTGCGCGCGGCCTACCGCGATGAAGGCGGCAGGCCGCTGTCCCAGGTGAGGCTGGCGCAGGACCTGATCATCCCCGTGCGCGCGGACGTGTCGCGCCCGCTGGACGTGCCGCGCGGAGGCACGGCCACCGCCGAGGTCGCCTCCAGCGCGGGCCGTAGCTGGGAGGCCGTGCGCTACGTCAGCGACCAGCGCTCCTTCGACGGTCCCCTGCGCACGCGCGTGTACGCCAACGCTCCGGGCCCGCTGTACCTCGCCCGTGGCCTGATTGAAGCGAGCACGGAGTCCGCCGGCTTCCGCGTGCCGGGCGGATACCAGCTGAAGCTGCAAGAGGCCCGTGAGGGCTCGGCCGAGGCCAGCGCTCCGGTGCCCGCGCTGGAGCGGCCCCTGGGCCCTGGCGCGTACTACGAGCGATACGTGGACGTGGGCCCCGCGCCCGGCGTGCAGCGAGTGTGCTTCAGCGCGGAGCGCGGCTACCTCCTGCGCACCGAGGGCCCCGTCGACGCCAATGCCGCCCCCTGCTCCGACTTCTCCCAGGCCGAGCCGGAGCCCCTGGAGGAGCTGCTGATGGGGCTGCCGTCGGAGGTGGTGTTCACGGAGGACTGGCCGCCCGCCGCGGCGGCCAACGGCACCCGGGGCACGTTCAGCGCGGAGGGACACGACGTGCCCGCCCTCATCACCCAGAGCAACGAGGACGTCGAAGGCACCCAGCGCGTCTTCTCCGATACCTACGCGGCCGACCCGTGGGCGCCGGGGCTCGCGGGCCTGCCGTATGAGGCGCGCTTCCAGCCGCTCGCCAACAGCACCGACCGCGTGGTGACGGGCGGCAAGCGCGAGCCGGAGGGCGGCACGCGCATCGTGCGCTGGGGCTCGTGGCTCGCGGGACAGAAGTGACGCGGGCGTCCGGGTGACACGCGTTACGGAGCGGGTGTGTCGCTCCGTGCGCTGTCATGGCCTCGCACCCATTCGACCTGGAGCACCGCGCCGGATGGGCGGTGCGTCCATTCCTGGAAGGACGCGCGGAACGCCTCCACGGCCGCGAACAGCGGACTGGACGGCTGCCACGACAACGCAGCCGCGTCCCGTGCCTCGCGCACGTCCAGACCGATGAGCAGCGTTCCCGCGGCCTGTGCGGATTGCATCGGACGCACCGAGAGACGCCGGTCTCCCTCCAGCCGGTACACCAGGGCCGTGACATGTCCGAGGACCCAACCCGCGACGACCTCCCGGTCCTCGCCGGTGGGTGCCTCGACGGACAGGCGCAACGCGACCGATGGGGTCTCGTTGGCGCCCAGGGGCTGGAAGAGCGCCGCCCAGGCGGAAGGCGCGCGGGAGGTGCGGGCCTTGGCCACCAGGTCGCGGGCACGGAGCAGTTCCTCCCGGATGACGCGGTAGGTGGACCGCGACACGTTGCGCGCGGTGTTTCGAGCCGGGAGCGCGGGGGCGATGACGGGAAGGAGGTCGCGCTTGCCTTCGGGCCGGTAGCGCGCCGTTGCGGCCGTGAGCGTCACCGGCTGGGGCCACGGCCAGGAGGAGAAGGTGCCGAAGAAGTGCGAGAGCAGCGCCGCGTCGGACCGCATGGCATCCGGAGTCGCGCGGGTGCAGGCCCAGGCCGCCAGCAGCGTCCACGACAGTCCCCCGAGGTAGCCCAGCGCGTGCGAGTAGATGCCCCGGGCCCGGGCCCAGGCCTTCACCGCGCGCATCAGGGTCCGGAACCGCGCGGTCCGTTCGGCGTCACGTGCGATGGCGTCCATCACGCCCAACGTGTCCGCCAGGCCCAACACGGCCCGGAGGCCCGCGGGGTCGAGTTGCTCGCTGTGCCGCTCGAGCAGCGTCAGAGGGTCATCCGGGGGCACGCCCTCCGGACGGCTCGCATAGGCCAGGTCGAAGCTCACGCCCCCGAGGGAGAGCTTCACCAGCGGGATGGCTGCGTCCGCCACGTAGCGGGCCGTGCCCGGTGCCAGTTCCTGGAGGAGCGCTTGCGCGAAGGCGTCGCGGGACAGCTCAGCCGGTCCGATGGCGACCGCGTCCACGTCACTGCCCGCGCCATCCGTGCCCAGGAGATAGGAGCCATACGGATGCAGCGTGGCGCCGATCCGTTCGCAATGCTGGCGCAGTTGATCCACCGCCGCGGTCCTGGCGGCGTGTCCTTCGTGTGACTCGACGGCTCCGATGGAGGCCTGTGCATCGCGCAGCGGAGCGTCTTCATGCTCCGGGATTGCGCGGGGTGCCTGTGCCAGGGGAATGCGCCGGATGACTTCAAAGGGCGTGTCCCCCTTCCTCCGGATGAGGCAGAGCTCGCCCACGCGGAACTTCAGCGGTCGCCATGCGCGCTGCCACTCGCCGAGCGTGCGGACGATGTCCGCGGAGAGCGGGAGCTGTCCCACGGAGAGGTGGGGCGTGAAGCCACCGTGGGCGGACGAGGCGCATTCAGGCAGGGCCGCCACGAGCTTCGCGTGCAGGGCCGCCAGCGCGCCGGAGGGCTGGTCATCGGGGCGGAGCCACGCTGTCGCGTTGGCGCGGTGCTCGAAGTGGCCGAACGTGGAGAGCGTCACGTCGAAGGGCTCGAAGCCCTGGAGGGCATCCACGAGGATGGCTTCCGCCGTCTCGAAGTCCTCTTCCGGAACGAAGGGATACAGCAGCGTGATGTGAGGCATCCACCGCTGGAACTTCGCGTCGTGCTTCTTGCGCAGTGCCTGGATGGGGCCCCAGACATCGTCAGGAGGGATGAGCACCAGGGCCGTGTGGTGGACCAGCGCCGTGGAGGAGCGCGCGGTGAGTCCCACGAGGGATGCGACCGCATCACGCCGCAGGACACAGCGCAGTCCGAAGTGATCCGAAGCGAAGAGGACCTGGCCGCTGGGCCCGGGCGGCCCCGACAAGGGCGCTTCGCCTAAGAGCTCCACGGACTCAGGAGCGAGCCGGCCCGAAGGAGACGCCACCAGCACCCGGTCCAATCGCCGGAGCGCTCCCGAGACGGTGGTGAGCGCCGCCAGGCTGTTCAACCGGGGGTTGAACGTCTCCCCCGCTTCCGAAGGTCTCAGCGTGGGCCACGCATCCACGAAGCCGGCGCGCGCGAAAGACTCCGCTTCCGGTGCACCGTCGCCGAAGTTGAAGTCACCGGCCAGCACCAGGTCCGGCGCCTCGGTATCGCTCGTGGAACCGAGCACGCGGGCCCATTCGAGGAGGGCCTCGACCTGCACGGCGCGCGCGGAGGCTCCTGACGCGTCCCGGTCGCTCGTCAGGTGCGGCGTGGCCACCCACAGGGTGCCGCCCGAGAGATGAAGCTCGGCGGTGATGATGCGCTTGTCGCGAGAGAAGACGCGTTGCCACACGGAAGCGAGCGGCACGCGCGACAGGAGCACCTGTCCGTAGGGCGTCACGGTGTGCGCACCGGGACCGTCAGACATCCAGTAGCGCTCACGCACCCAGGGTTCCGCGAGCAGGGCTTTGAGGAACGACGGGGTGACTTCCTGAAGAGCGATGACGTCCGCGCCAGTCTCACGGAGCAGCGCGAGCGCCGCCGGAGTCCTGCGCTCGGTCGCCAGCAACTCCGCGTCGTACAGGTCGAAGAGGACGTTGAAGGTGGCGACGGTGAACGGCGCCGCGGCGGGAAGCGCGTGGCCCGGCTCACGGGAGGCCTGGGCCCATGCGCCCGAGCGTGCGTCGTACCGCCACGCGGGCAAGGGCGTGAACCCCGGCACCGTGACGGGAAGAGGAGGCGCGGACTCCTCCACGGGCCGGGAGTTGCTCAGGAGGTCGATGCGCGCCTTGCGGTCCCACACCACCTGGGCCCCGCGCTTGAAGTACCAGACGCGGTGCCACGGAATCTCGCCATCGGGGACGAACGCCTCGAAGGGCATCTCCTCCATCACGCCACGGTGCGCGTCGTAACCGACGACGAACTCGCGGGTGTCATGCCGCGAGTCCCACCGGATCCGGTGATACACCTCGCGGCTGGTCGTGAAGCGTTCCTGGGACATGGCGAGGATCCATAAGCAATGGGAAGCGGATGGCACGCCGGGTCGGCCGCGCACGCGCCGCGTTGACGCGAGGAATTGAACGAGCCTGACGCGGAACACGCTGGCCCGTGTCTTGCCATGAAGCCCTCATGGAGGAAGACACGGAATGGGTATTCGCGCAGGCGTGGTGGGGACGGGGTTGGTGGTCTTCTCTTTGTTGTCGGCGGGTTGCAGCGACCAGTCCCCGACAGTCGATCCGCAGGAGGGAACCGTCACGGATCCGTCCGATGGAAACGAAGTTCCCTCGCTCCCCCCTCCGGGTTCCCTTCCGGACGCCGGCACGCCCCCTCCGGGTGAAGATGGCGGGACACCCGATGCCGGCGAAACTCCCGACGCGGGGACGCCGCCGGATCCCGATGCCGGCACCGGCGAGACGCCCGACGCAGGACCGTGGCCCACGGACGCGGTGCTCGACTACACACGCTCGTACGGCGCCGGCACGCCCCAGAGCGTCGGCGTGGATGAAGGGCTCAACCTCTGGCTGCTCGACGGCCGCAGCATCGGCGTGCTGCGCCCGGGCGACACCCAGCCCACGTGGACCTCCAACGTCGGGCAGGCGGCGGAGCCGTTCGGCCTGGAATCGCTCGCGACCGGCTCCACGGTCATCTGCGGCGGTGAGGCCGGACGCGCATACGTGGGCTATTCCGCCAACGAGATGAAGCGTGCCGAGGGCATCGAGCAACGCACGTACATCCCCTGGAGGGGCGAAGCGGGCTACTCCGCGGAACGCTTCGCCGAGTACCGGAAGGGAGACCTCGACGCGGTCCGCCTCCAGCCGGACGGCAGCATCAAACTCGAGGAGCACCTCTGGCGCACCACCGGCGCGTCGAACGCGGGCCGCGAGGCGGGCATCCACAACACCAATGACTTCCACTACGAGGAGGACCGCACCGTCCTCAACTGCGCTCGCGTGACGCGCGGCCGCGACCGCGGCGACCTCTACATCACCACCAACCACGGCGTGACACGCATCCAGGGGCTCACCTACAACAGCCACCGCCACCCGGGCTGGTACCTCTACGAGGACGGCTCGGAATGGGGCTCGCTGCAGTGCCCCTACATGCACGGCCTGGGCATCGGGCAGAACGGTGACGTCCTCGTCGCCAACGAGCAGATGGTAGGCGTGCTCGTGCCCAGCCCCAAGCTGGAGGAGTGGGACCGCGAGCACACCTGGGAAGGCCCCACGCCCTGGTCGTTCAAGAGCTACAACGACGCGCTCAACGGCCAGACCACCGACGACTACTGGCGCGCCTTCGAACAGGTCCGCTCGGGCCGCTACTACCTGGGCAGCGAGCAGTACGGCGTCTGGGCGCTGACGCCGAAGAACCGCTCGACAGGCAGCTGGTCGAAGCTCGCGGGGCTGCCGTCCAACCGCATCCGCTCGCTCAAGGCGACGGACGACGGCGCGCTCTACATCGGCACCGACGGCGCCGGCCTCTGGCGGCTGGAGCCCGATGGCACCACGCTGGCCCAGGTGAAGGACGTGTCCGGCCAGCGCGTCCTGCAGCTCGTCTACGAGCCCACCGTGACGCCGAGCATGCTGCTCGTCCTCACCAACCAGGGGCTCACCGTCCTCCGGGGACCGTAGGCCCCGGTCCTCAGACGAGCTTCGCCAGGGTGGGCAGCACCTGTCCGCTCAGTCCCTGGACGAAGTGATGGAAGCGCTCCGTGTTCGCGGCGGACTCGTAGTTCACGAGCCACGTGTCCCCGCGCACGGAGCGCACCTCGTCCACGATGCCCGCCGCGGGCCACACCGCTCCGGACGTGCCCGCGGCCAGGAACACCAGCCGCGTGCCATCGTCGCGCGTGATGAACTCGCCAATGCGCGCCAGGTCGTTGGGGTCCAGCATCTCCCCGAACCAGACGATGTCCGGCCGCAGCCGGCCCCCGCAGCCGTCGCACTTCGGCACCGTGCCCGACGGGTGCACGGAGGTGTCGGCGAAGGGTGCACGCTGGCAGTCCGCGCACTTCGTGCGGAAGAGGTTGCCGTGCATGTCCACCACGCGCTGGCTGCCCGCCTTCGTGTGCAGGCCGTCCACGTTCTGCGTGGCCAGGAGGAAGCGGTCACCCAGGTGCTGCTCCCAGCGCACCAACGCGTCGTGGCCCGGGTTGGGCGTCACGTCCGCCGCCCCCGTCCGGCGCTGCGAGTAGAAACGCCAGACGAGCGCGGGGTTCGCCTCGAAGCCCTGCGGGGACGCCACCGCCTCCACGGGGTGGTTCTCCCACAGCCCGTTCATGCCCCGGAAGGTGGGCACCCCGCTCTCCGCGGAGACTCCGGCGCCGGTGAGTACGAGCAAGCGGGTCTTCGAATCCAGGACAAGCGGTTCCACACGACCTCCAGTGCCAGCGGGCACGAGGGTTGTTAGAAGGGGCGAGACGGAATTCCTGACAGAGGACCCCATCATGGCCGAAGTCACCCTGGATCTGCGCGGTCAGCCCAAGACCGAGGCATACGCCGAGCTGAAGACGCATGCGCTCGCCATCCTCGAAGGCGTGGATGACGACATCTGCGCGATGGCGACGATGAGCTGCCTGCTGCACAACGCCTTCGGCCACCTGTGGACGGGATTCTACCGGGTGGTGACACCCGGGAAGCTGCTGCGCGTGGGCCCCTACCAGGGGACGCTCGGGTGCCTGGAGATCACCTTCGGCAAGGGCGTGTGCGGCACGTCCGCGGCCAAGGGCGAGACGGTGGTGGTGCCGGACGTGCACGCCTTCCCGGGCCACATCACCTGCGACGGGCGCTCCGCGTCTGAAATCGTGGTGCCGGTGTACGGGCGCGACCGCGAGCTGCTCGCCGTGCTCGACATCGACTCCGAGCACAAGAACACCTTCGACGACGTGGACCGCGCGGCGCTGGAGGACCTGATGTCCTGGTTCCAGCACCGCGCGGCCTGATTCCGCGCGGCGTTCAGCGCTTCGCGAGACGGGCGTAGGCCACGGCCAGCGCCCCCGCGAAGCGCGCGTTGTTCTCCAGGAGCGCCAGGTTCGTCTTGAGGGTCTTGCCCCCGGTGCGCTTCGCCATCTCGCCCAGGAGGAACGGCGTCACGGCCTTGCCGCGCACGCCCTGCCGGTCCGCGTCCGCCAGCGCCGACGCGATGTGCAGCTCCACGTCGTTGCGAGGCAGCGCGGCCTCCGCCGGAGGCGGCACGGTGTAGAGCACGCCCCCCTGCCCCAGCGTCTCGAAGCGCGCGTGGGCGATGCGCGCGGCGGCCTCCGCGTCGTCCGCGCGGTGCTCCAGGGAGAGGCCGGACTCGCGGCTGTAGAAGGACGGCAGCTCGTTCGTGCCCACGCCGATGACGGGCACGCCCGCGGTCTCCAACAGCTCCATCGTCTTGGGCAGGTCCAACACGGACTTGGCGCCCGCGCACACCACGGCGACGGGGTAGCGCGACAAGGCCGCGATGTCCTGCGAGATGTCCCAGTGCTCGGAAGCGCCCCGGTGCACGCCGCCGATGCCGCCGGTGGAGAAGACGCGGATGCCGGCCGCCGCGGCCAGCTCGCACGTGGCGCTCACGGTGGTGCCGCCGCTGGCGCGGGTGGCCACCGCCACGGCCAGGTCGCGCGAGCCCACCTTGAGGAGCTTCTCCTTGCCCTCAGCCAGGCGGCGCAGCGTGGCGTCCTCCAGGCCAATCCACACCTCGCCGTCCACGAGCGCGATGGGCGCGGGCACTGCGCCGGCGCGGCGAATGGCCTCCTCGCACGCGCGAGCGGCGGCCAGGTTGTCGGGGTACGGCAGGCCCTGCGCGACGACGCTCGTCTCCAGCGCCACCAGCGGCAGCCCGGAGTCCATCGCGCGCCGCACCTCGTCCGAATAGCGGAAGTCCATGGGCGGGCATTTACGCCACGGCCCGGGCGGCCGGACAAGCACGGGCGAGGGGAAACGTCGGCCCGGTGTCGCCTCCCCGAGGAAGAGCACCGCGCGTGCGTGTCACCCGCCAGGGAAGCGGTGCGGGCCGCGTGTTCGTTGCAGCTCCGTCGGTTGCATCCGGCCTCGCGCCGCCCTATGCCCCGCCGCCGTGAGCACCTCGTCGCCCGCGGTCGCAGCGCCTGCCCGTCTCCTCTCCGCCTCCGACCTGGCGATGATCGCCGTCGTGGTCGTCTGGGGGACGAACTACACCCTGGTGAAGGACGCGCTGGAGGGCATGCCGGCACGGGCCTTCATGTCGCTGCGCTTCGGGCTCGCGGCGCTCGCGATGGGGCTCGTGTTGCTCGCGGTGGAAGGCCACAAGCCGATGCCGTGGAAGGCGTTCCTGCAGCTCACCGCGCTGGGGTTCGTGGGCAACACGCTGTACCAGCTGTGCTTCATCGAAGGCCTCTCGCGGACCACGGCGGCCAACAGCGGCATGCTCACGGCGGTGAGCCCGGTGGTGACGGCGGCGCTGGGCGCGGCGCTGGGCATCGAACGGCTGCGGCGCCCGGTCGTCGCGGGGCTCTCGCTCGCGGTGGTGGGCACGCTGCTCGTCGTGGGCGCGCGAGGACCGAACCTGGGCGCGGAGACATGGACAGGTGACGCGCTGATCGTCGGCAGCTCGCTGTGCTGGTCCATCTACACGGTGGGCACGCGAGCCGTGGGAGAAGGCATCTCCGCGCTGCGCGTCACCGCCATCACCATGCTCACGGGAGCTCCGGGGGTCGTGCTGGCCGGCGCGTCCCAGGTCATCACGATGGACGCGTCGCGCGTGGGTGCCGCGGGCTGGGTGGCGCTCGTGTATTCGGCGCTGGTGCCGCTGGTGCTCGCGTACTTCGTGTGGTTCCGCAGCGTGCAGCAGGTGGGCACCAACCGCACGACGCTCTACGGCACCGGCATCCCCGTGGTCGCCGCCATCACCGCCTGGGCCGTCCGTGGTGAGCGCCCCACCCTGTTCCAGACGCTCGGCGCGGCGCTCATCCTCACGGGCGTGTTGATCAGCCGCCGCAAGGACACCGCCATCACGAAGGCCTGACCGCGCTCAGCCGCGAGTCCCCCGCTCCAGCGTCAGCCCGTACTCCTCCATCTTCCGGTCGAGCGTGGGCCGGCTGATGCCGAGCAACTCCGCCGCGCGGACCTTCTTCCAGCCGGACTCGCGAAGCGCCTCCGCGATGGCGTCGCGCTCCAGTCGGGCCACCTGCTCCTGCAACGTGCGAGGCGCCTGCCCCACCGCGCCCTCGCGCACCTCCGGAGGCAGCTGCGGGATGCCCACGTGGCCCGCCGCGTACACACGTCCCAGCCGCTCCGCGACCAGCTCCAGCTCACGCACGTTCTGCGGCCACGGATACTCCGCCAAGAGGCGCCGGGCCTCTGGTCCCAGCACCGGCGCTTCCCGCCCGCCATGCCGGGCACCGCGCAGCGCGAAGTGCTCCAGCAGCACCGGTACGTCCCCCCGCCGCTCCCGCAGGGGCGGTACCTCCAACTCGAAGCCCGCGAGCCCCCGGGCCAGCGCCGCGTCGAACTCCCCCCGGGACGCGAGCCGAGATACCGGTGAAGCACTGGTGGCGACGATGCGCACGTCCACGGGCTCTTCCCCGCCCTGCCGTGCTGGAGCCGCGCGCCGGGCCAGCATCCGCGCCAGCCGCTCCGCCGCGGGCCGGGGAAGCGCTTCCACATGGCGAAGCAACAGCGTGCCCGCGTCCGCGCGCAGCACCGCGGACGTCACTGGAGGCTGGCCGGGCGCACCCGCACGGCCGAAGAGCGCCACCTCCACCGCCTCCAGGGACTGCCGGCACTCCACCGTCACCCACGGCCCCAGCGCGCGAGGGGACTTCCCGTGGAGGAAGTGCGCCAGCAGCGCCTTGCCCGTACCCGGCTCGCCGTGCAGCACCACCGGGGCGGCGCTGCCCGCCGCCCGCCGAGCCTCCTCCACCACGCCCCGGAACGCCCGCGACGTCCCCAGCGGCGTCACCCACGGCGTCTCCGCGGCCTCCGCCTCTCCGCGAGAGCGCACCGCCGTATACGCCTCACCGCCCAGCCGCCCCAGCGACGCGAGCAGTTGGCCTTCGCCCTCGGTGAACGGCGACTCCTCGCGCTCCACGTACAGCACGCCAAAGGGCATCCCGCCCGAAGCCACCAGTGGCGAGCACAGCGCCGTGTCCGTCCGCCCCAGCTCCTTGCGCTCCAGCGCCGCCTGCACCAGCGCGCGAGGCACCTCCACGGACGCCGCGCCGGACACCGCCGCCGTGCGAAGCCCCTCCGGCCCGCTCAGGAGCGCCGCGGCGCGGTCCGCGTTGAGCGCGTGCGCCGTCTCCTCCGACAGCCGCCGCAGCACCATGGCCTCGCTGGTGGCCCCCAGCAGCGCCGTCCCAGCCGAGTACATCGCCGCGGCCGCGCCCACGTGCGGCAGCACCTCCTCGATGGGCACGTGCTCCGGCTCCGGGGCAATCACGCCGGAGGGCTCGTCGACGATGGACACCGGCGGCGGCTCGTACACCGCGATGGTAGCGCCCACGCGCATCCGGTCGCCCGGCCGCAGCACCGCCTCTTCCTGGAGCGCCAGCCGCTGCCCGTTGAGCAGCGTGCCATTGGTGGAGCCCAGGTCGCGCAGCCGCACCTGTCCCGCGACGGGGTCCAGGAACAGCTGCGCGTGGCGGCGCGACACCTGATCGTCTTCCAGCGGGATGTCGCAGGAGGGGCTGCGGCCGAGGGTCAGCTGGGAGACGACCTCGTACCGGCGCCCCGCCGAGGGGCCCGTGAGCAGCAGCAATGCCGGCATGCGGAAGAGAAGCCTAGCAGCGCCCCTCGGGGCGCCCGCAAGACGCGTCGGGTTGGACGCACAGCGCTACATGGGGCGTTCGGCGTTCAAAAGAGCGCGCAGCTCGGACTCGTTGAGCGGGCGGCCCTCCCGGGCGATGGCCAGGGCGTTGATCTGCTTCTCCTCCACCTCCACGTGGGCCCCCTTGCGCCACTCCGTGGTGTGCACCGCGCCATCCACCAGCCGGCCCACGACGGAGCCCTCGTCCCGGGTCACCGCCTCCAGCCACAGGTTCTCCACCACCACGTCGCCCTCCGGGTGCGTCTCGAAGGGGGCCCGCACCAGGAACGTGAGGGGCTCCATCAACCCCTTGCGCTGGAAGCGCGCCAGGAACGAGGGCAACAGCGCCTGCGCCTCCTCGTGCATGGCCTGGGTCTGCTCGGCCGGCTCCTTGGCGAAGCGTTCCCGGTACGTCGACAGGAGCTCCGCCGTGTTGTGCCGGCCCAAGGGCGACACCACCGTGAGGAACAGCCCCTCGTGGCCCTCGAAGGCATCCAGCGGAACGCCCAGCAGGTTCGCGCGGGCCTCCTCCGACGGGACCAGGGTGAAGCTCTGGCCCTCGCTGGTGGCCACCTCCGAGCGCAGCGCCGGGCCCTGCGCGAACGCCAGGTCCGTGCACAGCTCGTGGAGGAAACTCTCCGCGGCCAGCAGGTCGCCCTCGCCCAGGTGGAAGATCTCCACGTCGCGCGCGCCGAACTTCTCCATCCCGTGCGAATGCACCCACAGTGGCGTGTCCCCTTCCGCCAGCTCGATGGCGTGCAGGTGCACGTGGTCGCGGATGTCGAAGTCCAGCTCGGTGATCTCGGCCACGTCCTCGGGCTCGTGCAGCTTGAACGCCGTCATGTCC
This sequence comes from Corallococcus sp. AB045, assembly GCF_003668895.1. Taxonomy (NCBI): domain Bacteria; kingdom Pseudomonadati; phylum Myxococcota; class Myxococcia; order Myxococcales; family Myxococcaceae; genus Corallococcus; species Corallococcus sp. AB045. The sequence continues at coordinate 3,443 of NZ_RAWN01000008.1, read as the reverse complement.
ACGAGCACGCCCGGCGCCTGCTCCATCAGCGTGCGTACGGTCCACAGCGCCTCGAAGACGGGCAGCGTGGGCTGCGCGCCGCCCGGCTCCAGGAGGAACGCGTAGCAGGCCTGGGACTTCTCCACGCGCGCGAAGGCCTCCGGGCTGCCGCTGAACAGCTCCTGGGGGACGCGAGGACGGCCGTCGCTCAGGGGCTTGAGCACCACCTTCACCTCCGAGCCGTCCGCCCGCACGGTGAAGCCCCAGTCGCCCTCGTGCGGCACGAACTCCACCTCGTCCGTCGCGAACGCCGCGCGCAGCGCGTCCAGGGAGGGCGGCACGGACTGCTCGGTGGCCAGGACGTAGACCTCCTTCACAGGTGCTTCTCTATCTGTCGGAAGAGGTCCACGCGGTCCACCAGGTTGGTGAGGTAGTCCAGCTTGTCCGTCCCCAGCACCAGCACCGGTGACAGCGAGTAGCCCTCGAACCACTCCTCGTAGAGGGCGTTGAGGCGCTTCAGGTAGGCGGTCGGGATGTCCTTCTCCATGGTCCGCCCACGCAGGCGGATGCGCTCCTTCAGGGTGATCACCGGGCAGCGCAGGTAGATCATCAGGTCGGGCGGCCGGAGCGACTGGGAGATGGTCTGGTACAGCTCCCAGTAGGTGGACCAGTCCCGCTTGTCGATGAGCCGCTGCCGGTGGAGGTTCTTGGCGAAGATCTCCGCGTCCTCATAGAGGGTCCGGTCCTGGAGCACGGTGCCCGGCGTGCGCTCCAGTTCCCGGTGCAGGCGGAACTTGTGCGTCAGGAAGAAGAGCTGCGAGCGGAACGCCCACGTCTTCATGTCCTTGTAGAAATCCGCGAGATAAGGGTTCTGGTCATTGGGCTCGAAGGACGGCGTGAGGCCGTACTTCCGGCACAGGAAGGACGTGAGCTCCGTCTTTCCGGCCCCGATGTTGCCCGCGATGGCGATGAACTTTTTCCTGGCCACGCCACCCTTGCTTGTAACCCCAGCGAGCGGCATTCACCAGAAACAATGGCGGGGGGAGCCATGGTAGATAAAGTGCATGCCCCCGCCCCGTTCCGCACGTCCAGGAGCCCGTGCCGGCGCTCGCGCCGCGCCGCCTGGCTGCCCGACCGGTGAGCGGCACTCCCGGGGCCCTTCCGGCGCGCAGGCCCCCCGGTAGGAGGAAAGGCGACGCATGTTGCGCAAGCTGTGGTGCATCCTGGTGGTCGCGGTGTGGTCCCCGATCTGCTTCACCCTCGCATGCCTCGCGATGCTGGTGACGCTCAACCCGTCGCGCTCGGTCTGGGTCGCCCGATGGATCTGGTCGCCCGTGCTCCTGTGGGCCGGTGGCGCGAAGCTGGAGGTCACTGGCGGGGAGAACGTGGACCCGAAGCGGCCCACCATCTACGTCGGCAACCACATGTCCACACTCGACATCCCGGCCCACTTCCTCGCCGTGCCGGTGGACTTCCGTTTCGTCGCCAAGTCCCAGCTGCGCTTCGTGCCGTTCATCGGCTGGTACCTCTGGCTCGCGGGCCACGTCTTCATCAACCGCGGAGACCGTTCGTCCGCCATCGCGTCGCTTGAAAAAGCCGCCCGGAAGATCCGCGCGGGCACCAGCATCTTCCTGTACCCGGAGGGCACCCGCTCCCCGGACGGCCGCGTGCTGCCCTTCAAGAAGGGCCCCTTCGCGCTCGCGCTCAAGGCCCGCGTGCCCATCTGCCCCGTCACCATCGAGGGCACCGACAACGTGATGCCCAAGAACTCGTGGAACATCACCCCGGGCCCGGTGCGCGTGAAGATTGGCCGCCCCATCGACACCAGCGGCTTCGCGGACAACGACCGCGAGGGCCTGGCCCGCGCCGTGCGCGAACAGATCATCGCCGACAGCCTCTCCCTGGGCGGCAAGGGCGGTGACCCGGACACCGCCGTCGCCGCACCGAACCGCGAGGGCGTCGCGCAGCTTGCCTCCTCCGTCACCTCCAAGGCCTCCTGAGTTCACCGTGCCCCTGACGCCGCCCTCGAACCGCCTCCGCTCGCTCCGCTGGCCCGCCGCCCTCCTGGGGCTGGGGTTGCTCGCCACCGGCTGCGGCCACGGCCAGGCCCAGGCCCCCGCGCTGTCTCCCCAGGCGCAGGCGCGCGCGTACCTGGACGGCAACCAGCCGGATGAGGCGGTGAAGCTCCTGCGGGAGCTGCACGCGCGCACGCCGGACGACGTGGACGTGGCCCGCGCCCTCACCGAGGCCCAGGTGAAGGCCGGCCGCGCGGACGCCTGGACGGAGGAGCTGCGCCAGGCCATCGCGAAGAACGAGCGCGCGGTGGACCAGTACATGCTGGGCCTGACGCTCTTCTCGCGGGCCCGGGACGCGGGCGCCCCCACCGTGGCCGCCTTCGAGCGCGCCATCGCGCTGTCCCCCACCACCGCCGAGTTCCACTACCGCCTGGGCGTGGCGCGCCTGGAGTCGGAGCAGTACGCCGCCGCCCTGGGCCCGCTGCGCAAGGCCGTGGAGCTGGCCCCGGAGCGCGCGGGCTGGAAGCTGCCCCTGGCCAAGGCCCTGGCCCGCACGGGCGACACCGCGGGGGCCGTGGAGGCCCTGGGCACCGTCGTGCGCGGCAACCCCACCCCCACGGAGGTCGCCACCGCGCGGGCGCTGATGAACCCGCTGGCGGACCCGTTCCAGAACTTCCCCAAGGCGGCGGAGGCGAAGCTCGAGGAGGGCATGCGCTACCTGCACGAGCTGGACGCCCCCCAGCACGCCCTCATCGCCTTCGAGGAGATCCTCCACGACTACCCGGACCTGGCCGTGGTGCACGCCCTCCTGGGCCTGGCCTACCAGCGCCTGGATGACGCCGGCCGCGCCGTGGACGAGTTCAAGCAGGCCATCGAGCGCGCCCCCCAGGACGGCAAGAACCAGCTCTACCTGGGGGAGCTGTACCTGTCGCGTCAGCGCACGGACGCGGCGCGCACCGCCTTCGAAAAGGCCGCGGCGCTCAACCCGCTGCTGGACCTGGCCTGGTTCCGCCTGGGCGACCTGCGCCTGGAGGCCCGGGACCTGGACACCGCGAAGGAGGCCTTCCAGGTGGCGGTGACGCTGGCACCGGACTCGGCGGCCGCGCGTGGCAAGCTGTCGCTCGTGTACCAGTTGCAGGGGGACTACGCGGCCGCGCAGCGGGAGCTGAAGGTCGTGGCGGACAAGGATCCGGAGAACACCGAGTTCGCCCTGCGCCTGGGCCTGCTCTACACCGAGGAGGCCCAGAAGGCCCGCCGCCCCGAGGACCGCCAGAAGGCCGCGAGCGAAGCAGAGCGCTGGCTGGGGAAGGTGCTGGAGACCCAGCCCGACAACGCGGTGGCCAGCAAGGCCCTGCAGGTGCTCAAGGGCCAGTAGCCACCGGCGCACCGCCCCCTCTACACTCCGCCTCCGATGAGCGACGCGCGCAAACCCGCCCCTCCCAGCACCCC